>JAJKIL010000307.1 GCA_021154515.1 Niastella sp.
ACCCGTGAACTGGGACCGGCCCTGAAGCAAACAAAATGGTGCAAACTGACCGGTGTGGTAACCGGTTCAAAAGAAAAAGGAGAACAGTGGGCTAAGGATTATGGATTCCCGGTAAAGAATATCTATAGCTACGATACCATGGCTCAGATGGCAGATAATAAAGACATCGACATTGTGTACGTGGTTACGCCCAACGGCCTGCATGCGGAACATGCCATAGCTGCCGCCAAAGCCGGCAAACATGTTATTTGTGAAAAACCAATGGCCAATACCATGGCAGAGTGTGACCAGATCATTGCCGCCTGCAAAGCGGCAAAAGTTAAATTGTCTGTAGGTTACCGCCTGCATTTTGATCCTTACCACAAAGAACTCATGCGTTTGGCCAAGGAAAAAGATTTTGGCCCTTTTATGAACATGAGCGGCGACCGGGGGTTCATTATGCAAAATAAAGTATGGCGTGCCGATAAAAAACTGGCAGGAGGTGGCCCGCTGATGGACGTGGGTATTTACCTGATACATGGCGCCTGTATGGCAGCCAATGGTATGGCGCCCATTGCAGTAACCGCCAAAGAATTTATCAAAACAAAACCTGAACTATTTACCGATGTGGAAGAAGGGATCAGCTGGACCATGGAATTTCCCGGCAATGCCATCTGTACGGCACGAACCAGTTATCAGCACAGCGCCGACAAATTCAGGGCAGAAGCGCCTAAAGGCTGGATCGAATTCAAAGAGCATGCATTTACCTATCGCGGCCTGGTAGTGGAAACCAGCCTCGGCCCGTTAAGCTTTACACCGCCCAATCAGCAGGCCCTGCAAATGGATGATTTTGCCAATTGCATAATAACCAACCGGCCATCCATTGTACCCGGTGAACTGGGCAGGCGCGATCTGGCGATCATTGAAGCTATCTATAAGGCAGCCGCCACCCAAAAAAGAGTGGAAGTAAAAATATAAAAGGGGCGCTCCAAAATGGACTATCTTAGCAGTCAAATTAAACCAACCAGGTAGTCCGCATATGCTTCCATGGAAAACGATCATACAATTCCAAAAAGATTGTGATACACCCGTTTACTTGCAAATAGCCAATTCCGTTATCCGGGAAATGAGAAAAGGGCGTGTTGGCCCCGGCATAAAATTGCCCGGCACCAGACAAATGGCCGAGATCCTGGAAGTGCATCGTAAAACGATCGTGCGGGCTTATGAAGAACTCGATGCACAGGGCTGGATAGAAATGCATCCGTCAAAAGGAACGTTCACCAGTAAAGAGCTGCCTGAAACAAATGCGCGGCGCTTAACCAATAATCAAAAACAAAATTCTTTTCCCCCAACTACCGGGTATACTGTTAAAGTAAACAACGCCGTTCGCACCCCTGTGCCTCCCATGAGGCACATTATCGGCTTTCACGATGGCCCCGACATGCGTTTAATTCCTTCGGATGAACTCGGCAGGGCCTATAAAAGTGTTTTATCGCGACATACCTATTTAAAGTTCATGTCGTATGTAGAAACAGCAGGCGTACAAAAATTCAGAACGGTATTATCAGATTACCTGAATGCCAGCAGGGGTTTGCAAACAACTTTTGAAAACATCCTGGTAACAAGGGGCAGCCAGATGGCCCTGTACCTGCTGTCGCTCGTTTTATTCTCAAAAGGCGATACGATCATTGTAGGCGATACCAACTATTACTATGCCGATCATGTTTTCCTGATGGCCGGGATGCAACTCGCGCGCATAAAGGTGGATGATTGCGGTATCGATGTAGATGCTATTGAAAAACTCTGCAACCGTAAAAAGATCAAAGCGCTGTTTATTACTTCGCATCACCACTATCCAACTACAGTAACCCTGTCGGCTTCCCGCCGGATCAAGCTATTATCACTGGCCGAGAAATATGGCTTTATCATAATTGAAGATGATTACGATTATGACTTCCATTATTTAAGCAGTCCATTACTACCATTAGTTAGTGCAGATAACAAAGGTATGGTCGTTTATATTGGAACGCTTAGCAAAACCGTAGCCCCGGCTATTCGTACCGGCTATATTGTAGCGCCGCAAAACCTTATCACGGAACTGACCCGTGTACGGCAGTTGGTTGATTGCCAGGGTGATCCCATTATGGAATTAGCATTAATTGAAATGTTTGAAGAAGGCCATATAAAACGGCATATGAAAAAAGCGCTGCTGGCCTATCACAAACGGCGGGATTTTATCTGCGGTTTATTGAAGAACTCTTTATCAGATATTATTGATTTTAAAATACCCGATGGCGGACTCGCCATCTGGGCAAAGTTCCATAAATCGGTACCGCTGCCTCCGCTTTCCGAAAAATTAAAGACCCAGGGACTCATTCTCTCGAATGGTTTAATACATAATACGTCCTCTCTTTCAATAAATGCAACCCGCATGGGCTTTGGCTGGATGAATGAAGAAGAAGCCGAACAGGCGGTTGACCTGTTAACAAAAACCATCCACTCAAAAAAATAATTACAGTTCTCCGTTATTGTGCCGATTTATACAATTTACAGTTGATCGATTGTATCAACTTTGTCTTCATGTTTATCTAGTGGGATAACACAAATATAATTTACTGTTGCCCCATCGAACCGGACTACCAGAAATCTAAAAACCGGATACCGGAATAGTCCGAAGACCAATTACCTTTACAACCGATTTATTAAGTTTTAAAAAGTTAAGCCATGAAAAAGTTCATTTTCATTCTTTCATCCCTGCTTCTCAGTTTTAGTTTATTTGCGCGTGATCCAGACGAAGGTCTGATCAAAAGCTTCTCTTCCAGTTTTCCAAAAGCTGAACAGGTTCATTGGTATGAAATGCCAAAAGCCTGGGTGGTTAATTTTGTTGCAGATGGTATTCGTGCACGGGTTGTTTACCTGAAAGATGGTAAAGCAACTGAATTTACGCGGTACTATTTTGAGCAGAACCTACCGTTCGTAATCCGTTCTAAAGTAAAAGAAGCTTACCCTAACAAAAATATCTTTGGCGTAATTGAAGTTTCCATCCTGACGGAAACCGGCGCTTCCCAGCTTGAATATTATATAAAGCTGGATGATGCAAAAAGCTGGCTAACCGTTAAGTCTGACACGGATGGGAATCTGACCGTCCAGGAAAAGTATAAGAAAGTGCAATAAAAGGCAGGGGAAATAGTTATTGTCTGTACAAAAAGGCAGAAAGGGTTGAAAGTGGATCTTTCAGGCTTTTTGCCTTTTTTCATTAATTTCCGTTAGTAAAATTTATATAACAGTTATACTTTAATTAGTAAATTTGCGTAATATAGGAATCGTATAAATCGTACCTCATGTCCCCCTTTAAACCCTTAATAACTGCCTTTTTAGCCATTATTTCATTACAGGCATTTGCTCAGAACAAATCCCTGTACAATTTACAGGACCTTTCCCATTTTTATTACAAAAAACAAAAGGACTCCCTGTTAAAAGCCTGGATATGCCCTTCTTTGTACAGTGAAAAGAAAACCCAGAAGAAGTACAAGGAAATATGGGACGACCGCACTGACTTCCTCACAGGCGCTATTGAAGGAGATAACTTTATACACGATGGTGAGGTATATGATTTTGTCGATGACATCATTACCGGGCTGGTAAAGGCCAATAAACAATTGATACCGGAAAAGCCTCTATTGCTGATCGATAGAAGCTCGTCTGTCAATGCTTATGCTCTTGGCAAAAATGTACTCGTTGTTAACCTGGGCATAGTAGCCTTTTCCCAAACGAAAGAGGAATTGTCGCTGGTGATCGCCCACGAGCTGTCGCATAATATTATGTCGCACCCAGACAATGCCATGAAACAACGGGCTGAATGGCTGACGTCGGATGAATATGAAAAGAATCTAAATGCCGTGCTCGATTCAAAATATGAAAGGTTATCACGGTTAAAAAAAGTACTCGAAACCTATTCTTTCAGCAGAAGCAAACACCAGCGTTACCACGAAAGTGAAGCCGATTCAATGGCCATTGTATTGTTGAAAAAATGCAATATTCCCTTCAACGCAGATTACTTTCTTCGCCTGGATAGCTCGGATATTATTTACCAGCAACATTTAAAAACGCCGATCAAAACCTATTTTACTGCCTATAACCTTCCTTTTGAAGACAGCTGGACAAAAAAACGGTCAAAAGGGCTTTCTACAAAAGCTTACAGTTTTAAAGATACATCCGGCGTGGAGGATTCATTAAAAACTCACCCGGACTGTGTAGAGCGGTACAATAAAACCCGCAGCCTCACCACCAGCGGTGCTAAATATACCAGCATCCCTGCCAACATCCACGATAAGGCGCAGAAAATGCTCATCTGGAACATGTATTCCAACATGAGCCTAACACCTTGTTTATTTCGCATCCTGCTCGAAAAAGATAGAGGAAATACCGATGAGTGGTACGACTTTATGCTTTACAATATCGTTACCGGTCTGTACTCTGCCGATCGCGAAATGCACCGGTTCAATGCTATTGGGGTAGTACAAAAAGAATACACCTCCAAAGATTATTACGAGTTGCAAACCCTGCTTGAGCAAATTCCACGTGAGCAGCTGGAACAATACTGTAAAACACTACAGGGAGCGGGTTTCTGGAGCCATTTGCAATCCAGTGAAAAAGCAATGAAAACCCTCATGTCGACACTCGCACTGGACCCTGATAATTCAGAGAAGAACAAAACAAGAGCTGCTAAAGAGTTTACCACTGGCAATGAGAACAGTATGTACTGCGAATTTGCCCAAATGTTTACCAAATAATTAAATTCCCCCATAACCCTTATACAATCAAAAAATGAAGAAAGTACTATCAGCATTCCTGCTGCTATTAACCGTGTGTTATGCTCATGCGCAGAAAAAAGTGTTTCAGGAAATAAGCGAAGACATGCAATCACAGGTAAAACCCATTTACCAGGATAACTCCCTGGTAGGTTATGTGGTGTTTACCCAGCTTGAAAAAGCAAGCGCCGACTCATTCAATTATAAGATCACCATCATGGACGAAAACCTGAACGACATAGGTGTGGTTAAGTTCAGGGAAAATAAACTCTTTTTATATGGTGTGAGTTTTGACCAGGATGTATTATGCCTGACTTATTTCAAAACCAATTTTTATTTTTACGAATACAAAACTAAAAAAGAATATAACCAGGCACATGACAATGAGAAATCTTCTTTGTTTAGCCAGTTTTTGAGCCTGGATGGTAAAATAATAAAATCAAATGCATTAAGCATAAAAGTAACTGAGTCGATATATTCAGGTAAAATTGCACCTAAAACTTTTATAGCCACTGGTGGTCTGAAAAGACAGGTATTTCTCCAAAATATTCCCGGGAAAGGTTTTGCCCTATTGTATGGCGATGAAAGTACAAACAAGCTTGTTGTTTATAATACCAGTGGCCAATTGTTATGGCAAAAGGTAATCAAGGGCTCCAGTACCTTTGACCTTTCGAACCTGAAAACTAACGGACAATACATTTATGCTATTATCAGGAATATGGTATCTGACTGTAATTATTATGAAGTATTGGGTTATCATATCGCAGATTCTTCTTATTCCCTGAGATATCCTATAAAAGATAAAAAAGATAATTTTTTATCTATAGAGGGCCTTGGAAATGACCCTGCGACTGGTAATCTTTTTGTAAGCGGTCACATTTGGAATAGCAAAATAAAGATCTCTGGCATTGAAACACCCGGCGATTTTGCAAAAGGTGAAACGGCAGGTTTGTATACTAT
>JAJKIL010000308.1 GCA_021154515.1 Niastella sp.
CACCAGTATCAGCAAACAGGTAATTAAATTCAGGATGGCAATGCCGGTCATGATGGCCAGTACTATCAGGATGGTTTTATTCTGAAGGTTCAGCCAGTCGAATATATTGGGATAAATGTATTTAACAGTATTGCTTTGTAACCCCAGGGGAATGTCAGGCACAATGGCTTCACTCACTTCATCCATGCGATTGTAATCATGCAGGAAGATCTCATATCCACCAATCAGGTCGGGGTTCCAGTCGTTTAACCGTTGAATTAACTTCAGGTCGCCAATGGCGATCAGCTTATCATATTCTTCAATCCCGGTTTTAAAAATGCCGGACACTTTTAATTTACGGGTACGGGGTGCGGCGCCCGGTTGAATGAAATAAATGAGTACCTGGTCGTTCGTATCTAATTTTAACAAATTGGCTGTATAGGCGCTCAGCATAATTTCGTTACTGTAACCGCTATCGGTGAATTTCAGCCAATGTCCCCTTACCCTGAATTTTTCCAGGTTATCGAAATCATAATCTCTTTCAACGCCTTTGAACAGTACGCCCTCGATGGTTTCAGCTGTTTTAAGAATGGCATTTTTGGTGGCAAACGCCTGCACGGTTTTAATGGCGGGATATAATTTTTTGAGACCTTTTACTGAATCACTGCGATGAATGGGTGCTTCTTCGGCAATGGCAACCCGGGCTGAATAATAGCTTTGAATGCGAATATGCCCCCAGAAACTAAAAACCTTTTCACTGATGGTTTTTTGAAACCCGCTGGCAAACGTTAACGTCAGTATCATTACCGCAACGCTGATAACGGTGGCTCCAATTGACAACCGGATTACAAAACGGGAAAAAGATTTCTGTTGATTGAACGCTATTCGGCGTGCTATAAATGCGGCAATATTCAACCGGCATAATTTTAGTTGGTCAAAAGTAACACTATTAAAACCAGGTTCCAAGTTTCAAGCTTTTGACTTTCAGCTTTCTGCTTAGCGCTTTTTTCCTATTTTTAAAGGGTCGAAACACACAACATGAAAAATATTCTCATATTATTCGTATCAATTCTTATTTCCTTTGCGGGAAATGCGCAACTAACTGAAGGCGTAAACCTGCCCAACATCAAAACGGCTCAGTTATTCCCTTCCGGAAATCAGCTGGGTTATCCTGTACTGATGCTTAACAGTTCAGACAGGCTCGAACTGCATTTCGATGACCTGGATGGCAACGTTAAAAGTTACTCCTATACGTACCAGTTGTGCAATGCCGACTGGACGCCCGCTATGTTGAGCAGCTTTGATTTTATTAAAGGGTTTTCTTACCAGCGAATCAGTAACTATCGCATTTCATCTGTTGCATTTACCCGTTATACGCATTACACTGCTGTAGTGCCTGATAATAACTGTGCACCTTCCCGCTCGGGCAATTATATCCTGAAAGTATATTTGAATGGCGATACGTCAAAAGTGGCGTTTACCAAACGCTTTTTGGTTGTAGATAACCAGACATCCATATTCGCGCAAATACAACAACCATTTAACGGGGAAATATTCCGTAGCTGGCAAAAAATACCCTTCCAGGTTGCGCTGGGCGACCGGTTACAGGTAATGAATCACCTGCAACAGATAAAAGTGATGATCCTGCAAAACAACCGGTGGGACAATGCCCTCATTAATGTAAGACCTACTTTTTTCTCAGGCAAAAAGCTTGATTTCAATACCGAGGACCAGATCGTAATGCCGGGTGGTAAAGAATGGCGCTGGCTCGACCTGCGCAGCCTTCGCCTGCAAAGCGATCGTGTGGCAAAAGCCAATTATAATACCCGCAGTACTGAAATATTTGTAAAACCCGATGTTGACAGAAGCCAGCAGCGTTTTGTATATTATAAAGATATCAACGGCATGTACACCGTTGAAACCACAGAAAGCCTTAATCCATACTGGCAAACCGATTATGCTACGGTACACTTCACCTATATTCCTCCAGAAAATGTACCGTTTGAAAACAAAGACCTTTTTTTGATCGGGGCGTTGAACAATTATAACCTCGACGACAGCGCTAAAATGGTTTTCAATAACGACACCCGGGTGTATGAAAAAACACTTTTCCTGAAACAGGGATACTATAACTATAATTATGTGACCATCGATCAGGGCGACACCAAAAGAGCGGCCAGCTATGAAAATACCGAAGGCAATTATTGGGATACCGAAAATGACTATATGATCCTGGTGTATTACCGTGCCTTGGCCGGACGTGCAGATGAACTGGTAGGTATTACGCATGTGAATTCATTGACCGGGCGTAAAGGAATTGGCGGACAACCATAGGTAATAGACAATAAGCATAGGCAAGCCTAAACAAATTTTATAAGATTTTTGCCCATTGCCAATTGCTTATTGTCAATTGATTTCCCTACATTTGCAGCCGGCAGGTCTTACACGACCAGCTCCCGCTGAACCCCCCCAGGGCCGGAAGGCAGCAAGGGTAGGTGGTTGTAGCGGTGCGATGTAAATCGCCTGCCTTTTTTTCTTTTTTTGGTGAATGCAAATTGCATATAACCCGACAGAACTGCACCAGCAGATTGAAGAAACTACCGCGAAAATACCAGCTCACTCACTCAGTTATTACAAGTAAGCCTAAAAACAACAGGAAGTTGTAAATTTGTATTTGCAATAAGCATTTTTAAATCTATAATAATCATGAAGTTTTTTATTGATACAGCGAATCTTGCCCAAATTAAAGAAGCCCACGACCTGGGTATCCTGGATGGCGTTACTACCAACCCCTCACTGATGGCCAAAGAAGGCGTTAAAGGAGAAGATGCAGTAATGAAACATTACCTCACCATTTGTGAACTGGTTGATGGTGGCGATATAAGTGCAGAAGTATTGTCTACTAAAGTAGATGAAATTATTGAAGAAGGTAAAAAGCTGGCAGCTATTCACCCCAGCATTGTGGTAAAAGTACCGATGATTAAAGATGGCGTGAAAGCATTGAAATGGTTCTCTGATAACGGTATTAAAACCAATTGTACATTGGTATTCTCAGCCGGTCAGGCAATTCTGGCTGCTAAAGCAGGCGCCAATTACGTTTCACCGTTCATTGGCCGTATCGACGATAGCAACTGGGATGGTGTTGAACTGATAAAACAAATTTCGCAGATCTATAAAATTCAGGGATATAAAACAGAGATCCTGGCAGCTTCTATCCGCAGCCCATTGCATATTGTAAAATGTGCTGAAGCAGGTGCTGATGTGGTTACTTCACCGCTGGAACCAATCCTGGGCCTGTTGAAACATCCGTTAACTGATATCGGTCTGGCTAAATTCCTCGACGACGCTAAGAAAATGCAAGCTGAGTTGGCCACAGTTAAATAAAGAAGAGTAAAGCATTTATAAAGTAAAATGCCATCCTGACTTTAGCCGGGATGGCATTTTACTTTGTATGAAGCTTCTTACTTCTTACATCAGGTTCCTGTTACAAAACCCTTCGAATTTCTTTTATTCCTTCGGGAGGAAGGGATGTTGAGTATTTCATCAACCGTTCGGAGCCGTTCATTATCTTCTACTTTCTTGATGTAGATGTCTATTTCCTTCCAGATAGTGCTATTATTTTTCAACACCGCTTTTACGGTCACTTTTTCGCCTTTGAAAGCGGTGTCAAGCACCAGACTGTTACCCACAAATTTTCCGGCAGTGGAAGTGAAATCGATCTCTTTATTGGTCAGGGGCAGCCAGTGGCCGTTCGATAGTTTGCCATCGACATTAATATAATTATGCACACCTTTTTTAAGGCTGTCGGTATACAGGTGAAAGAAAATACTGTCAACCTGTTGGGCCCGGCCAACCAAACTGGCGGATGTTACCAACAGCAATAAAAGAAGCTGCTTAACGGGTACGATGGTGATCTTTTTCAACATGCTATTTAGCGTATAATTTTCTTCAAAAATACAACGGTTTATTTGTCGTATTATTTGACACTAACAATGCCCCGGGGTTATTTAGCCAGTCTATAAATTCCTGTTAACGGCACAACGGGTTAATTGTCAACCGGGGCCAGGGTCAGCACTTCCTCATAATGCCGCACTACGGGGTCGTATCGTACCATCATTTCCTGGGCAATGAGCGGCACAACGGCAATATCGGCGGTATCGCCGGCAAATTCCCTGATGGCGTTCATATTGTCCCAATAGGTCACTACCAGGTATTCAATACCATCCGTAACTACCCGTTGCTGGATAGACGCATTTAAAAATCCTTTAATGGAAGACAGCTTTTTCAGCGTGTCGTTCTGCAAATGATGGAGATAATCTGCTGAACGCTCAGGTTTTACAACACCTGTCCAGTTTCTTGTAATCATAGCAAAGTGGGTTTGATTAGTTTAAATAAGTCAAGTATATAATAGGGATATTGCAATGGAAATGCCTGGACTTGCTTATTTAGGGGAGAATAAATTTAAGCTGCGACTTCTATCATTTCAGCTTTTAAGTGGCTGGGCGGGGGGATTGGTTTTCCAGTTTCTTTTAAATCTTCCAGGAATAATGCAATGGCCTCTTTAATATGTTCTCTTGCTTCTTCGAGGGTTTCACCACAGGAATAACAACCATCCAGATCCGGGACACGAGCCCAAATGGATCCATCGGCAGATCTTTCATAAACGACCAGGTATTGCATACTTACAAATTTAAGCTTTATAGAATCATTTTTATTTCCAACCAGCCTTCTTTTTGATATCATTTAATACACCAATAGAAGGCTCCTTATTACCACCGTGATCTGGAAGCACAATCCTGAGCTCAGGTTTATCTGGGTGTTTATATATCTTATGACTTCCTTTTTGGCGTGCCTGGAACCAGCCCTCACTTTCCAGTCTTTGGATAATTTCCCTCGTTTTCATTATGGTTAATTAACATAATGAAAATATTGAATGTAATTATGGTAAGGCGTTTGGTTGTCAATTAATTCACATAAATCCTACTATTTACAGATCAAACGGGAGTTGTTTATAGAGCGATTACTCACAACATATTAACATTTATAAACACAATTTCACAGGGTTGTTCCACAAAAGTGCACAACTTTTGAGTGCTATTAGCTGAAGCGGCACTATTTTGTATCTCTATTAGTTATATTTGTCGTTTCCTAAAAAAATAGATCAAGTGCGCTTAAAAAGCTTAGAAATCAAAGGGTTCAAGAGTTTTGCCGATAAAACCGTACTTCATTTCGATGAGGGTATTACTGGTGTTATTGGGCCAAACGGTTGTGGTAAGAGTAATATTATCGACAGTATCCGTTGGGTGATCGGGGAGCAGAAGATCAGTCACCTTCGTAGTGAAAACCTTGAAAGCCTGGTATTTAACGGGTCTAAAACCCGGTCGGCCAGTGGTTTGGCCGAGGTGAGCCTCACCTTCGAAAATACCCGGAACCTGCTGCCTACCGAATTCAGCACTATTACTGTAACCCGTAAATTCTACAAAAGCGGCGAAAGTGAATACCGTCTGAATGATGTTCAATGCCGCTTGCGCGATATCCAGAACCTGTTTATGGATACCGGGGTGAGCACCGACAGCTACGCTATCATTGAGCTGGGGATGGTTGACGAGATCATTAAAGATAAGGAGAACAGCCGCCGCCGCATGCTGGAGCAGGCCGCCGGGATCACCATCTATAAAACCCGCAAAAAAGAAGCTAAGCAAAAACTCGATGCTACCGAGCAGGATCTGGCCCGTATCGAGGACTTGTTGTTTGAAATAAACAACCAGTTGAAAACGCTGGAGAACCAGGCTAAAAAAGCAGAGAAATACTACGAAATAAAGAAGGAATACCGCGAGTTGAGCATCGAGCTGGCCAAAGCAGCCCTCGAAGGCTTCAACCTCACGTACCGCGACCTCAACGCCCAGTCGGAAG
>JAJKIL010000309.1 GCA_021154515.1 Niastella sp.
ACCACATCGCCATTGCGTTCCAGCGAGGTCATGTACAGCGCTTCTGACAGGGCAGACAGCAACGTATTCCTGCGTTTTACATCATGCGCGGCATACTCGCCTACATATACTTTTGAATTGGCACGGGAATATTTATCATAACGGGTAAGGTTATTTACAAACCAGTCCGGTTTTTCATAATAATGCTCATCCACCATTTCAACCTTTACCTCGTTGGCAAAATTCCAGCCCAGGTCATAATCTTCGCCGGAGTGAAACGGTCCAACAGTGCCGATAATAGTGATCTCGGGATGTTTGGCATGCACCACCTCATAGATCATTTTAAAGCGCTCCTTGAAAACCGGGGTGATCTTATCTTCATTGCCGATTCCCAGGTATTGCAGGTGAAAAGGTTCCGGGTGACCGGCCGCTGCGCGTTTAGCTCCCCACGTTGTCGAGGGAGCGCCGTTGGCCCATTCTATCAGGTCCAGGATATCCTGGATGTATGCTTTCATATCTTCGGCAGACAAGCCCTTTTGCCCCGTGCCGCCAATACGCCAGGTTCCGCCTGAGTTCTGGCAGCTCACGCCTGCTGCTACCACCGGCAACGGTTTGGCGCCAATGTCTTCACAAAACTGGAAGTATTCAAAATAGCCCAATCCAACCGACTGGTGGTAACTCCAGATATTTCTTTGTTCAATCCGTTGTTCCACCGGCCCGATCGTATTTTTCCATTGATACATATTGCCCAGGCCATCTCCATGCACGAGGCAACCACCGGGAAAACGCATGAATTTCGGTTGCAGGTCGGCAATAGTTTGTGCAAGATCCGCCCGTAATCCATTGGGCCGGTTCTTAAATGTCTTTTGCGGGAACAGGGAGATCATATCCAGCGCTATTTTCCCCGTTGCCTTCGCTACAATTACCAGCATGGCACTGTCATCGCTTTGAGTAGCGGTTAAGGTGGCGGTATATTTCTTCCAGTCTTTTGAACCGGTATTGATGGTGGCCAGGTTGGAGAGATTGCCCTTTTTGCCTTTCAGCTGTATAGTTACCGGGATGGCATTCCCACTGAGTTGTTTTGCAAACAAAGAAAAATCATACTGTTCGCCGGCCTTTATTACAATGCCATCAAAACCGGTATTGTTCAATCCAAGGCCTTCCCTGCCCACGTCTTCTATATTCAGCACCACATAGTGCGGATTATTGGCATGAACCGGTGAACTGGTTTCAATGGAAATAGTGCCGTAAGAAAATCCTTCTTTGGTAAATTGCCAGGCGGTCAGGGGATTCCAGTCGTGGTTATCACTGGCCGTGTATTCAAATGAGCGGTTCTGAATTAATTCGCCATACAATCCGCCATCAGCCGCATAGTTAATGTCTTCAAAGAAAATACCAAACAGGTTGGGACTTATGGGTTTACTGGCAGCAGCATTTTTGGCCTTTACAAGCCGCTGGTCCATTTGGGCCTGAATGCCCATGCAGACAATAATAGATACAAAAAAGCAGGTCAGTCGTTTCATACAGCAAGTGTTGATTTAAGCGTACAATTGACATTAAATGTACAGAAAACCAGGCAAAGGGCAAAGAGCAGAGGGCAGAGGGCAAAGGATCTTTCGTGGCAAAAAAAAACCTGGTAAATTGAAGCCACCAAAGCGACATCAACTTACCAGGTCTTATTAACTGGTCAACTCTATCAACCCTGTCAACCCTATCAACTTGCATTTACCTGGTTAACTGGTCAACTGGTTAACTGGTCAACTTAATATCCAAATAATTCTTCCAGACTCACCGTCTTCACTTCACCAATCGACTTCAGGTCGTCCAGCTTGATCTTTTTATCCGAAGCCACTACGCAATAGGTATAAGGCTTACCACTGATCTGTTCCTTGTGCATTTTTTGAACATCTTCCAGTTTCAAAGAAGAAAGGGCTGCATATTCATCTTTACGGAAATCGCCCTTCCAACCTTTTTGCTGGGCGCTCAGGTAAGAAGCAATAATGCCTTCTTTGGTAATACGCTGGGTTTCCAGGTCTTTTTTGAAACCGGTTCTGGCCAGCTCGAAGCGCTGTTCAGAAGCAGGCAGTTCGGTCAGTAATTCATTCATGCCTTTGATGGCTTCATTCATTTTATCGGCCTGGCAACCTACATACGCCATCATATAAAAAGGATATTCTTTTTTACTGGGCGTATTGTAAAATGCGTAGGTTGAATATGCCAACGCTTTTGATTCGCGAATGGTTTGGAATACAACTGACCCCATACCGCCACCAAAGTAATTATTGAATACATTTACCACTACTTCTTTATTAGCATCGTACCCTACGTCGTTCCTTACCCAGGCAATTTCACTTTGCACCATATCGTAATTGGTAAACAACAACTGGTTGGCAGTTTGAACTGCAGGCGTGAAATTCACTTTTGCAGGGTAGTCTTTAAAGCTGGCTGGTAAAGTATGCAGTTTGGCGATGGATGTTTTAAAATCAGCATCGGCAAGCGGACCATAATACATGATGCGGTGTTTATACTGCATCAGGCTGTGTAACTCATTCACCAGGTCTGAAGCTTTCAACTGATCGATCTCGGCATCGGTCAATGCAGAGTTGAACGGGTTTTTAGCACCGTACCGGGCATAAGAAACCAGTCCCTGCATAATGCTTTGTTTGTCGGCTTTGGCGTTTGCCCGGCTTTTCATTACCCGGCTTTTTAAGGCTGCCAATGCCGCCTCATCGGGTTTGCAATTGGCCAGCACTTCTTCAAACAAACTAACCGCTTTATCAAAATTCTCCTGCAACCCGTTTATAGAAACGGTAGTGATCTCAGCATTGGTATTAATGTTGAAGTTACAGGCAATGTTGTAAAATGATTTACTGATCTGTTCTGCTGAATATTTATCGGTGCTTAAGAATTGCAGGTACGAGGCAGCCAGGGGCAACAGTTTGTTATTCCAGGTACCCATATCAAACTGATAGTACAGAGCAAACAATTCGTTCGATTTGTTCTGCACACTTAACACATCAGCAATACCGCTTTTTGACAGGTTGATATCTTTATCATAATCCAGCCACAGGGGTTGAATATCGCCCACCGTGATCGCTTCCATTTTCTTCACAAAATCCGATGATTGACCGGCATTGGTCTCAATAGGCGTGATGGCTGGTTTTTCTACTTTTACGATATTCTTGTCCTCTCCTTTTCTTTTATAGATGAGCACATAATTTTTATCGTTCAGGTATTTATTCACGACAGCTACCAGCTCCGCTTTGGTAACTTTGGCCATATCATCGAGGTACGACGCTTCTTTATCCCACTGCGCACAACGGTTCTTGATAAAAGCATCCATTAATTGCTGGGCGCTGCTGGTGCTGTTGTCGAGGGATTTCAACAGATCCAATTTAGCATTGGCTACAATGGCCTTGATCATGCTTTCATCAAAATCGCCTTTTTTCAGCAACTCCAGCTGACCCATCAACAGGTCCTTCACGTCTTCCAGCTTTTGGCCCTGTTTCGGCATTCCAAGCATTATAAACAGACCATAGTCTTTATACTGTTGCAAACCGGCTTGTGTAGCCTGTGCTTTTTGTTGTTTATTCAGGTTCAGATCAAATAAACCGGCTTTCCCATTTGATAATACGGAAGAAGCCAGATCGAGCACCATAGACTCGTGTGAACTGGCCGCAGGCGTACGGAAACAGATCCGCATGTTCTCGGCAGAAGGCCCAAAGATCTCTTTCACAATGGGAGCTGTGATAGGTTGCTCGGGTGCGCTCTTATATTCCTGTACCGGCTTTGCCTGCATATAGGCAAATGCCTGTTCCACTTTTTTGATCATGGCATCGGCATCAAAATCGCCGGATAAAATAATACCCATGTTATTGGGCACATAATATTTGTTGTAATAATTCCTGATGGCAATTAAAGAAGGGTTCTTTAAATGCTCGATGGTGCCGATGGTTGTTTGCTGACCATAGTTATGCGTTGGGAACAAACCGCTCATCATGGCTTCCTGTACTTTAACGCCATCATTATCAAGCCCGCGGTTCTTTTCTTCATACACCGCTTCAAGCTCAGTATGGAACAGGCGGAAAACCGGTTTGCGGAAACGTTCGGCCTGAATGGCCAGAAATTTATCAACCGCGTTGGAAGGAATGTCTTCTTCATAAACAGTTTCTTCCACCCAGGTATGGGCATTGGTTTTCTGCGAACCGATATTGCTCATCAGTTTGTCATACTCATTGGCAATGGCAAAATGCGAAGCAACGCCAGATACACTGTCTATTTGATGATAGATGGCTTTACGGGCAGCGGCATCTTTGGTAGCGCCATACTGCTCGTACAAGGCATCGATCTTATCTAAATAAGGTTTTTCTTTTGCCCAGTCGAGCGTGCCATATTTATCGGTTCCCTTAAACAACAGGTGTTCGAGGTAATGCGCCAAACCGGTATGATCTTTAGGATCGTTATTGCTACCGGTGCGCACCGCCATGCGATAAACAATGCGGGGCTCTTTGTGATTGACAGTTAATATAACCGACATGCCGTTTTTCAGGGTATAAAACCTGGTTTGCATGGGGTCGTTGGTCACATATTTATACGTGTAACCACCAGCGGACGCCTGTTTCCACTGGTATTTGTTTTGGGCCATACTTTCGCAGGCTGCCGAAAGAAGCAGTAGGAGTGCAAAAACCTTGTTGAATTGCATAATAGTGGTTTACATCATTTTTTTGCTGAAATGGAGACTTATCATGTAGTCAAAAGCATGCCTCAATGCCAGCGGTTGAACAAAAATTATCAGACTGTCTATTAAGACGCATCTGAGCGTGCAATGTGCCCTTGAAAAATACAGTTTTTTGCAGGAAACTGTATAACTGGTCTATTTCACAGACGAACGGTTAGTGTATTGGTTACCAGTTACCGATTTCTTCAATAGCAGAAAGCATTGACCATTCACCATTGACCATTGACCATTGACCATAAAAAAACCCGGCAAACTGAAGCTGCCAAAGCAACTCAATTTACCAGGTCTTATCATTCTTGTTAACTTTTCAACTTATTAACTCATTTCATTATACCAGCAAGGTTAAATTGCGATGATAGTTTGTATAGCCGATATACCCATAGCCATTGGTTGTACGGGCATAGGCCTGCACAATAAAGCTGTAAGCGCATTGAATAGGCGGCCGCCAGTTGGCAGGTGCGGTAGGCACTGCAAAGTTCAATACCACGGCCCAGTTGGTTCCAGGCGTAACGGCGGTTTCGTACTGCTGGCTGTAAATAGCCACTGACTGGTTCTCGCCATAGGTTGCACTAAAGCTCCACGAAAGCAGGTTGCCTTCAGGATCGTTGGCCGTAACATTAAAAGTAAGGCCATCAGCGCCAGGTCCTATATTTTCAATAGCGCAGGCAGTTACTTCAGTAGCGCCATGTTTTATACTGTTGATATTCACATTGGGCACATTGTTATCGATGTACAATGTCAACACCTGCGGTGCAGAAGCAACCGGCGTAACGCCATCGGCTTTAAAGAACTCCACTTTGAATCTATGCAAACCGGTATCCATGCCATAGGTGGAGAATTGTATCAACAGGTCATCAATGGAGTATTCTGCAGCTGGATTCAGAAGGGTATATTGTTTATTCAAATCGGCCGAGAAAGATTCCGGTACATAGTTCATGCCCGTCCAACGATAATTACTCCACGCAGAAACCAGTGGCAGAAAGGTAGCGCTGCCAGGCACTGCATGCAGAATACGATATTTATGTGCTCCTATCCCAACAAGAGCAGTAACATTTACGCGGTTAGCAATAAAGTTCAACACCCCGCCAAAAGCGGCATTATGCGCCTCAATAAAATAACCAGCGGTGGTGGTGGCGCGACCGGTAGCCGCGTTCAATACCGAAGCCGATGTTGGTATAAGTCCAACGGTGCCAATAATGGTTCCTAACAAAGTTGGATTGGGCGCTGGTTTGCGGGCAAAATACAGCTTCGTTAAATTGGAGAAATTCTGAAAGAAGTTGGCGGGAAAATCTGTGGTAAAAGCAGGGTTGGTAGAACTTACCCGGAAACCAAAATAGGTAAAGGGCAATCCCAACAGGGAGAACAGACTGGCGTTTATCTCCGTTAACGAGATCTTGAATTTCCAAATGCGGTGCGGAGTGGATGATTTGGGTGAAGGGCCATATTCAACACGGCTTTTTGATTCCGGTGGTTCAGAAATGCCTGTCCAGGTGCCGGGTCCCAGGTATTTTTGAATACCCATTTTATTAGGGAAGCCGGGAAACAAACCATAGTTCACATCTTTGTTGGCCGAGATGCCCTTATTATCATCTACATCAAAACTGAGCCAGTAATAATCATTGGTCCCGAAATCGTTTCCGGTATCGGCCACTACATCGAGGACCATGTACAGGAATTTAGCGTCGTTTTTGGCATACACCCAGCCATTTGGAAATTGAAATTCACCCGCATTATTCCAGGCACTGTCCATAATGGAAGTGGTGGGTTCAATGGGCGTTTCAGTCCACTTACTAAACAATGCAGTAACTGCAGTAAAAATAGGCGGTAGGGAGATGCTCTCTTCAGTAAGCATAAAAGTGAGATTTAATGTTGGTTATTGACAATGGTTATAAAACATGTTGGTAGCCCTTCATGCAACTGTTACAGTATGTAGTGTGGTTGGGTATTCCCGGGAAACAGGGAGATACGGATCATGCTACTTGAATTGCCATTAACCTTAGGAGGGATTACTTACGTGGTTAGAACGAAGATGCATGATTTAACTGGATCGTGCACCCGTAATACACCTGAAAAGAAAACGTAATACTACGGGATTTTGGTGGAAGAACATCAACGTGGAAAGTTTTTGATTTTGATCATGTTTTTGTAAGGAAGTCGACAGTAATCGATTAATAATAGGACTCGTTTGTATTTTAGAACATCACACACACAACAACTACACTATAAGAGGGGGCACTTGAGCAAGTAATAACGCGCTTAATTTCTTTACATTTTTTGTAAACTTTTTGTACCTTTATGTATATAATTGAAGTGTGTAGTGGCGTTTGCAAAAAGGCCGTTATTAACCAGGTAGAACCTATAGATTTTGCAACCCTTACCAAATCGAGATACTTTTTTACCTGGAAACTATTAAGACAAACTGCCACCATTTACAAGTTGCAAATTGACGGCAATGATGATATTTTAGGCGTTATGGCATTGGTAGATCATCCTGCAGAAAAAAGAATAGAAATTAAGCTAATTGCCAATTCGAGAGAAAACCAGGGAAAGTTTAAGCAATACGATAGAATTGCCGGTTGCCTGATTGCTTTTGCCTGCCGGCTGTCTGCGGATAAGTATTCGGAAGGTGCCTGCGTGTCATTAGTCCCAAAGACTACATTGGTCAATCATTACAAGCAAAAGTATCATATGATCTATGGCGGATGGCAATTGTATTTAGAAAGTGATGCATTACAAATGATAATAAAAAAATATGTTGCATGAACTACAAAAGACTTTATAAAAAACTATTAAAGGAACATGGGCCTGAGGAATTAGTCAATGGTTTTGTATTTCCCGTTAAGCTTACAGCGAAACAACAAAAAGAAGCAGCAGAGCAATTGGCTGCTGCCCGTAAAAAAACGCAAGCAGAGATGACAGAGGAAACCAAAAATTCTCTGCGGCTATATCATTTAAGATTTCGAATAGAAGATTACCTCGATAGTAAGGAAGGATTCAATCCTGAATTCACATTTGGTTTCTTTCTCAAAAGATATGTTGAGTTACTTGAAAAGAAAAGGAAAGATTTTGCCGAAGAGATCAGTATTGATGAAACTTTGTTAAGCCAATTAATCAACAATCACCGGATGCCCCCTGATTATATTACCATCAGGCTTGAGATCCATTCAAACAATATCATTCCCGCCACCTATTGGATCAGGTTGGTTGAAAAACAACGATTACACGAGATTTCTACTAATGAGGAATTGAGGAAAAAAGAAAAAAAGTTTGTTACTGCTATGATAACAGAAAAACAATTGGCTTAATAAGGTCATTCTATCCCATACACCGAACACACCGCATCCTGCCCGGTATAGTTAGGCCCCACTTCATCATTGGCCCCTTTATAGATAAGTGAGAAATCAATCTGCCGAGCGCCTTTACATTCCAATATCCGGGTGCGACGGTTATATTGAACGTCGTGCTTCTTAAAACAATGCAGCAGGTAATCCTCCGTGTCTATATTTTCAATTTGAATATTGCTCAGGTCAAGATTGGCAATGAATACGCCTTCCGGTGTTAATCTTTCAAAAACTGATGCGAGCACTTTTATTTTGTCGCCAATATAATGCAGACCATGTACGCAGGTGATAAGATCAAATTGTACTATGGATGACCAATCGACCAGTGACCTTACTTCAAAATCAACGCAGGTTATATCCCGTGAGATTGTTTGAAAGGCATCTACCAGGTCAATACCCTTTAAAGTGGCTTTATCCTGCAA
>JAJKIL010000310.1 GCA_021154515.1 Niastella sp.
GATGGCCAGCCCGATGCCTGAACCGGGGAATTCCGATTTGCCATGTAACCGCTGAAAGATCTGGAAGATCCGTTCATTGTATTCCGGTTCAAACCCAATTCCGTTATCGGCGAAATCGATCCTGAACCAGGTATTACCCGCATCGAGGTGATGCTGTTCTTTCTGCCGGCGCGTTAGCTGCAAACAACTAATGGTGATAACCGGCGACACACCGGCTTTCTTGAATTTGATGGAATTGTTCAACAGGTTATCGAACAACTGTTTCATTTGTGAAGGAATGGCTTCTATGGCCGGCAATACTTCAATATGAAGGATGGTAGCTGTTTCTTCGATCTTCAACTCCAGGTCGGCCTGCACATCTTTTACAATATCGTTCAGGTCAACGGTTACAAAAGGCTGGTGGCTGCGGGCGGTGCGGCTGAACTCCAGCAGGGTATCAATGAGGTGCCGCATATTTTCAACCGAAGCAGAAATACGGGCAAGATATAATTTGCCATCTACGCCCAGTTCCCCTTTGTATTTGTTTTCAAGCCGTTCAATGAATGTGGTGATCTTGCGCAGTGGTTCATTCATGTCATGCGAGGCCACATAGGCAAACTCTTCCAGTTCTTTATTGGAGCGGTCGAGGTCCCTGATCTTTTCTTCCAGGTTCAGCTGGTTTTCAAATTCACTGGTAATGTCCTGCGCAATGAACAATACAGACGCAGCCCGCCCCCTGGCATCACGGTTAAGCACCGTACCCATGGTGCGGAAATGCTTCCATGTGCCGGATTTATCCGTTAAACGCGCATTATAACTGTAACTCTCGTTATCCTGTAACGTATAAAAATGTTGCAGCTCCCTGTTTACATTATCCTGGTCGTCTTTATGCACAATACGCATCAGGTCGTTTCCCCAGGCAAGTACATCCCCCAGTGAATAACCAAGCAGGTCGGTTATTTTTCGATTGATGTACTTTAATTTCCCGGTATTGGCATCATGGATGTATACAATAGCCGGAAAAAAATCAGTAATCTTATCCGGAAGCCCATCATTATCGCTATTGGATTGAAACAAAAGTTTCAGAGGGTTAATCTCCTGATTTATTAATTGTTCCATCAAAGCATGGACTTATATGAAAATATTCATTCTCATTCATAATGTCATCAACCGTGCTATTGGTTGTTGAACTCCTGATACTGTTTCATTTTGTTGTACAGTGTTTTACGGTCGATGTTCAATAATTTCGCTGCCTTGCTTTTGTTAAAGTTTGATTTCTTCAATGCTTCAATGATCGTCTCGTATTCTGCATCGATGCTTGCGTTTTTCAGGGATAGTTCACTGTGTGAATGATGCGGATGAGGCCGGGGTATTTCCGCTTCGCTTATAGGTGAAGGAATAGGTGGGGTTGTTATAACCTGTCTGGGTTCTGATTGTATACTATATGAAGAAGTTTCTGGTGCTTCGTCAAACTGTAACCGGGTAAAGTTACTGATCTCAAAAGGCAGCGTGTGTGCTTCCACAAAAGGGCCTTCTGCCAGCAGGGTAGCCCGCTTGATCACGTTCTTCAATTCACGCAGGTTACCATACCAGATATAGCTTTTAAAAATATCTTCCACTTCTTTACTAAACCCTTTTACACTCTTCTCCAACTCTTTATTGGTTTGGTGTAAGAAATGGCGGGCAAATACCATAATGTCTTCCTTGCGATCACGCAATGGGGGCACTACAATGCTGAATTCATTAAAGCGGTGGTACAGGTCTTCGCGGAACTTTCCCTTACGGGCAAAATCCCACAGCTTTTCATTGCTGGCCACAATGATGCGAATGTCGAGGTCGATATCCTTGGTGCCGCCAACACGCCGCATTTTTCTTTCCTGCACTACGCGTAATAACGAAACCTGGATGTCGTATGATAAGTTACCAATTTCATCAAGGAAAACGGTGCCGCCATTGGCCAGTTCAAGACTGCCTGTTTTCTGGTTCAGGGCGCCGGTAAAAGAGCCTTTTTCATGACCGAACAATTCACTGCCGGCCAGTTCTTTCGACATGGCGCCGCAATCGATGGCTATAAACGGCATTGCTTTACGGCGGCTGCGTTTATGTATTTCCTGCGCAATGGCTTCTTTACCACTGCCGCTTTCGCCATAGATGATAATGCTGTAGTTGGTAGGTGCTACCAGGTCTATTTGCTTGAGGATCTTTTTAAAAGGTTCGCTATCCCCGAAAATATAATCACCGGAAACAATTACCTGTTGTTTCTTCTCCCGCTCAGACAGGCCATCACCATCGCTACTGGTAATGGAAGGTGCTGTATAGGCAGGCGCTGCCTGGGCTGTGGTGGTGGTAGTAGTGGTAGCCTGCGTGGTAACAGCAGGCTGCGGCTGCAACGCTTTTTTTATAGT
Organism: Niastella sp.; assembly: GCA_021154515.1. Taxonomy (GTDB): domain Bacteria; phylum Bacteroidota; class Bacteroidia; order Chitinophagales; family Chitinophagaceae; genus Niastella. The sequence continues at coordinate 2,385 of JAJKIL010000310.1, forward strand.
TACCAGTATTTCGTCGGGGAACAGTGGTTTGCCGATATAGTCGTATGCCCCCAGTTTCATTACTTCTACAGCCACTTTAATATCGCTGTAGCCTGTCATGATGATAACCGGAACTTCAGGCAGTTGTTCTTTTATTTTCACGAGTAAAGTAGTGCCATCCATGTCATCCAGCCTGAAGTCGCATAAAACCAGGTCGGGCGTGAATGAATTCATCAGTTCCAATGCCTTTTTACCGGCGTACACTTCCGCAACTTCATAGTTGTGTTTGGTAAGGAAGCGTTTTAATAACAGGCAAATATCCCTGTCATCGTCAATTACAAGAATTTTCGGCATTTTCAAATTTACTTTTTTACTGTGAGTTTATGATGGATTGTTTCTGGAATAACCTGATTTGAGCGTGTAAAATTTAGTATTTTTTAACAATGCCGCTGCTAAGCCCATATCGACCGCATTTGCGCAACCGGTATCTGTAAAATTTCACGGTATTTGGCAACAGTTCTTCTCGCAATAGAGAATCCTTTTTGCGCTAAGATAGCTACCAGCTGCTGATCGGTGTATGGGTTTTTCTTGTCTTCTTTTTCAATTGCGTCTTCTATCGCTACCTGAATAACCCGGTTACTGATGGCTTCACCCTTTTCATTGATGATGCCTTCGGTAAACAGGTCTTTCAGCAAGATCATGCCAAAAGGCGTATCAACGTACTTATTACAGGTAATACGTGATACGGTTGAAATATCTACGCCGGTTTTATCGGCAATATTTTTAAGGATCATTGGTTTAAGCAGTTTTATGTCACCCTCGCGAAAATAGTCATACTGCATATTCACGATGGCTTTCATTATCCGCAACATGGTGCCTTCACGCTGTCTGATGGCGCTTACGAACCATTGGGCGGACTGATACTTGTTCTTTAAATATTGTGCCGCAGCTGCGTCTTTCTTGCCTTTTTGGCTGTCTGCCACTATTTCTTTCCACTCGCGGCTGATAAAAAGCGAAGAAGAACGCTGGTTGTACAGCGAAACTTCCAGGTAATCGCCTTCCTGTACTATTAAAAAATCTGGGATAATGTGGGCATTGGGGGTGCTGCCTTCCTGCACTTCGGCAACCGGTTTCATTTTTAACGAGCTTACCAGCTCCAGGATGATCTTTAATTCATCTTCCTCCAGTTGCAGGCATTCCATGATCTTGTCCATATTGCGGTTACGCAGGTCCTGGTAGTGGTCCTGCAACAGGCAAATGGATTTTTGTACGTCGGGCCGTTTGCCATTCATGGCTTTTAATTGCAACAGCAGGCATTCGCAAATGCTACGGGCGCCAATACCTATGGGGTCCAGTTTCTGAACATTGTTCAGGATCTTCTCAAAATCTTCCCCTTCCAGCCAGGTTTTATTGGCAAAAGAATATTCTTCGGCTACTTTATCCAGTGGTATTTCCAGCAGGCCGCTATCGCTCAGGCAGTCAATGAGGTAATCGGCCAGTAATGTTTCTTCGGCATCATTGCAGCAAAGGCGGTATTGCTTTTTCAGGTCTTCCCGGAAGTCTACCGCCGCCTTCATGGGGCTGAAGGTTTTTTCTTCGTCAGGCAGATAGTTGCTGTATTCCATCTTGTAGTCTGGAATATCGTCGTAACCAAACTCCTCCCAGTCCTGGAAGTCCTGCACCTGCTCTTTGGTGCTCTTGTCGCCGGTAGCATCCTCTTCATCTTCCTTCTTCTCCAAAAAAGGATTGTCTTCCAGTTCCTGTTCAATCCTATGTTCTAATTCCAGTGTATTTAGGTGAAATAAATTCAGTAATTGTATCTGCTGCGGTAAAATTTTGGTTTCCTGCTTCTGCACAAGGTTCTGCTGTAACATACGGGTTCATTTTTCTTTATTACCTTCAAGATGCTTTCCACTTTTTCTTTATTAGGATACTATTTTTTATATTATTGATTTTTAGGATGTTGTCCTTGATGCGTTTTTTTACTATGTTGCAGTTAGTATTTGTGCTGTGGGGGTGGTGTAGAAATTTATCCCCGATTTGTAGAATTGATACTTATGAAAAGAAGACTATTTTTTATTATAACAGCGTTCGTTTTGTCGCTTGTTATCACCTTATCGCTTTCTTACCTGCTGTATAATAGCTATGTACAGTCAAATGTGCAGAACCGGCGCATTGAACATGCTTACAAAGTAATTCTGAAAACAAGTGAGCTTGAGAATTTTATCAAGGAAGCTGAAACAGGCCAGCGCGGTTATCTGCTAACCAACGACAGCGCTTTTTTACAACCATATTTACGTATTCGCGATGATATTAAACCGGGATATGATTCATTAAAACGGCTTACCGCCGACAACAATCATCAGCAGCAATTGCTGAATAAGGCGGGATTGCTGATGAATAACCTCATCGATCACTTTCAGCACAGCGTTTACCTGAAATCGCGCATAAGCCTGATGGAGACCAAGATGAATATGGATAGCCTGCGCGATGTATTTAAGGAAATACAGGGTGAAGAAACCAAACTGGTAAAACGCAGCTCGGTGAACAGGTATGAACAGGTAATGCCGCGTTATTTCACCGCCATTTTCCTGTTTGCCGCTACCATCATTTTTATTTCCTTCCTGGTAATATTGAAAGAATACCGGCAGCGCTCGGATTACCAAAAGCAACTGGAGCAGAAAATGATGGAGGTAAATGCGTATAATGTAGAATTGGAACAGATCGCTTTTGCCACTTCTCACGATCTGCAGGAACCGCTGCGGCGCATTAGAACTTTCAGCGACCGGTTGCTATGGAAGTACCGGGATCAGTTAAATGAAGAAGGGCAAATGATCCTGTCGCGGATTGATTATTCAGCCCGCCGTATGCAGGGATTGATCGAAGACCTGATGAATTTTGCCAACCTGGTGCGTGGGGGAGAATCATTAAATGAAGTGGATGCTGATAGATTATTGCAATCGGTATGTGAGTTCCTGAAGCAGGACATTGAGCAAAAGGGAGCCATCATTCACATAGGGCAAATGCCGCAGATAACCGGGTTTGAAAAACAGTTGTACCTGATGTTCAGGGCGCTTATCGACAACGCCATCAAGTTTTCAAAACCAGGCATACCTCCCGTAGTTACTATTCAATGTGTGCAAACAACTGGCGAAGAGCTGAGCCACATTGATAATAAACTGGTAAAAAAACAATTCATCCGCATTAGTGTACAGGATAATGGTATAGGTTTCAGCAGTGAATTCACTCAGAAAATATTTTTGATATTTCAACGGCTGCACAGCACGGCTGAATACGAAGGCAAGGGCATTGGGTTGGCTATTGTAGAGCGGGTAATGACCAATCATAGCGGATATGTGGTGGCCACTTCCCAGCCGGATAAGGGCGCCCTGTTTAATTTATATTTTCCTTTACCGGAGAGTTAGCAATAAGGTCAATATGGTATCGGATGCTTTCAAAGGCTTTGGCAATGGCTGTTTCCCAGCGAATGGCAACACTATACCCTGTATACTCACCGTTTTGTGCGGCGATCCTGATCAGCGCAGCCACCTCATTTCCACCCGGATTTGACAATGTTACTTCTACTGCGGCAATTTCTTCCAGCGTGTCTTCCAACAGGTTTGCCTTAAATGATGATAAGAAACTGATATCTTCCAGTGGGATCCCCTGTGTGGTTTGTTCGTCAATGTGCATTATATAGCTGTTCTTCATACCCTGTGATTTAAATATTATTAATAACGCAACTCACTATTAATTGTTCATTTTACAACGACTACCAAAGACGCAGCTCTACTTCAATATTGTAAAGCCTGTGCCTGAAAGCATCATATTGGAAATTGAAATAATAATGTGGAAGGTTGTCTACACGACAGTAATTTTTTACCTGAACAGGGGCATGGAGTCACTTGATCAATAAGGAAAGGTATAGAAGAAAGGCCGGCGGTATGATTTTTACAAATTATACTATGTAATTGCCGGTGTGGTTGTAAGATAACATACAACAGGAATAAAACCGGTTAACATATAGTTAAACATATTTTTTCACCTAAAAAACTATCACTATGTTACGTTGGACAATCATATTTCTGGTGGTAGCATTAATCGCGGCTCTTTTTGGTTTTACCGGAATAGCTGCAGGCGCTGCTGGAATTGCCAAGATCCTGTTTTTCATATTTATCGTACTGTTCCTGATCTCAATCATTGCTGGTGGTTTTCGCCGGGTTGACTAGTGGGAAAAATAGTAAGGGTAAGTCGGGAATATTTAAGTCCGGGAGAAAGTTGCAAGCCAATTGTATCTTCTTCCGGACTTTTTGTTTTACCTTGAATGTCTTCTTAAGGAAATTTTAAGGATATCGCTTTTAACTAATACTTATTTTTGAAAGGATATAAAGAGAAGGAAGGATATTATGAACCAACCGATACTCATTGCCGAAGATGACGCCGACGACAGGTACCTGCTGCAAACTGCCTTTTCCGAAATAGGTTATCCGGAAAAAATTGACTTTGTAGAGAACGGGATTGAAGTGTTGAATTACCTGGATACTAATTATACCCACAATAATTCAGATGAGAAAGCCCTGCCGGGTTTTATTCTGCTCGATCTGAATATGCCCAAAAAAGATGGCCGCGAAGTGTTGAAGGAATTGAAGGCGCACCCCGTGTTTAAAAAAATACCCATTATTGTTTTTACTACTACCAAAAATGAAATTGAAATAAAGCGCTGTTACGAACTGGGCGCAAATAGTTATGTAGTAAAGCCTATCAGTTTTGATGCTTTATTAAAAGTTGTTGAAAACATTCGCAGCTTTTGGTTTCAAACTGCATCCATTCCCGTTTCCTGAACTATTACTTCTTCTTCTTTTTTGTTCTTCTTCCTGAACAGGTCTTTGATCTTGTGGATGATCTTTTCCGGTGCATCGGTCAGGTGCGATGCGTAATTCTTTATAAAGAAGGGCACCAGGGTGCGGGTGATCCAGCCTGTATTGCCCAGCAATACCTTTTTAATAAAACCATCGGCAAATAAATTAACCCCTAACTGGAATGCCGACAGGGTAGCTTTGCGGGTTAAAAAGTTGCGTATGGTGGTTGCCACATGGGCAAAAGGCCGCAGATCCTCTTTAATTACATGCCAGTCGTTTTTTATCTGCAATTCCTGCTCGGCCAGTAATGTCTGTAACCTGGCTTTCTCCTGCAGCAGTTCCTTATAATTCGTTATCTGATTTATCATAAATTCTTCTAACTATAAAGTCTCTGAAAAATGGGAATACTACCTTTTTGCGCAGCAGGTACAATAACATTACAATAAACAGGTAAAAGGCCGCCACAATAAAATAACCTGCTGCTGTGTTGTACAGCAATTTACCCAAATACAGGGAAAGTCCAATGCCTGCTAACAGTAATACACACATTGCCAGCCCGGATACTAAAAAGAAAACAATAGCACGGGCCAGGGTTTTGGCCCCTGCCTGTGCTATATTTATACGGGCTAAATCATAATAAGTTTGAGCAATATCCTGTACATGGTTAGCCAGCTGGCCTGTTTTGGTGTGTAATTCATCCATAGGTGTTAATTTGTCTCCGGTCTACATTAAGTAAGCTGTACAATCAATTCAACCAGCTTGTGTTAGCTCTCCATTTCGTGTTCTACTTGCTGTGCACTTTTATACATATTTTTCATTTCATCCTTGCCAAGGGCCAGTAGTTCCGATACATCTTCCATTACTTCATCAATGCCATCTTTGATCTTTCTTCTTAACTCACTTCCTTTTTCCGGAGCCAGTAAAATGCCAATTGCGGCGCCTGCAGCAGCGGCAGCCAGCATGCCTAGAATGATTTTTGTGTTAGATGTCATACATTTACGTTTCAGGAATTTGAGGAAAAAATTATACCACTGACAAAAGATTCCTGATTTTTTTATATTTTTCATCAATGGGAAACAAATTCCCCAGGGGTATTTAAAATCAGCTCTAAAAACATGACAAAGGAGCGTCTTAAGGTTTTAATTATAGATGATGAGAAGGATCTGTGCCTTTTGATTAAGGCCTACCTTAGCCGTAAAAACTGCGATGTACACACTGCCTATACGCTCACCGAAGGGCTTAGCCAGGTTGACCAGTTTATGCCAGATATATTATTTCTTGATAATAACCTGCCCGATGGGCTGGGTTGGGAAAAGGCGGAAGTCATTATTAAGCACCATCCCAACATAAAGCTGCACCTGTTAAGTGCGTTTAACCCGCCACAGATCAAGGATGACCTGCCAGTGACCAGGATCTGGGAAAAACCCATATCCCTGCGCGATCTGGATAAGTACTTCAGTTAGTTACTTCCCCCCTTGCCCGCCGTCCGCGTGTTGCCGAAGCTTTAGCGTAGGAGGGCCTTTTGCCTTCGCTTGCCTATTGTTAATTGCCTATTGCCTATTGGTTTATATTTGCAACTCATTTTTGAAACTATATGATGAGAATTGCAATCAACGGTATGGGCCGTATTGGCCGCCTTTTGTTCAGACGCCTGATCGATAGCCACGAAGTTGAACTGGTTGCGGTAAACGATATCATGGATACCGATAACCTGGCTTACCTGTTAAAGTACGATTCTGTGTATGGCACCTTTGCCGGCAATATTACCCATAAACCCGAGACGCTTGTAGTGAACGGTAAAGCAGTAAAAGCGTATCAGCAACAACATCCTTATTTGCTGCCTTGGAAAGACCTGGATATAGATGTGGTGCTGGAATGCTCAGGGCTGTTTAGTAACCGCGCTGCCGCCGAACAGCATATAAAAGCCGGCGCACGCAAAGTATTGTTGTCTACTACTGGTTCAAGTGATATTCCCCTGCTGGTGTACGGGTTTAACCAGCATGCCCTTAGCAGGGAAGAAACGATTGTTTCCCCCGGTGGCTGCATGACCAACTGCAGTACCCATATTTTGTACATCCTGAATGCCATCGGCATTAAATCGGTGCAGTGTAATATTTTGCATTCTTATACCTCGAGGCAGGAGCTGGTTGATGCCCCGCACAAACAGTTCAGACGAGGCCGGGCAGCTGCCGAATCCATCATCCCGGTAGAAATTGACCTGCAACAATCGCTCGAGCGCTTATTGCCAACTATGAAAGGGAAGATCGCATCGGTTTCAACCCGGGTACCGGTAGCTAATGGCGCCCTGGCCGATTTTACCATTCAACTGCAGGCCGAAACTACCCGTGATGAAATTAACAAGCTGTTTTCAACAGCCGCTGCAAACGATTATAAAGGAATTATAGAATATACCGAAGACCCCCTGGTGTCGCTGGATATTAAAGGAAATACTCATTCATGCGTTATCGATGGTACCCTTACCTCGGTTATAGGCAATCACATAAAGCTGATAGCCTGGTTCGATAATGAGTATGGTTTTACTACGCGGATGATAGATTGGTTGCCTTTAATGAAGTAGGAAGGGCATATTTTAATTTGCTTTTAATTCATTAAATTGAGCTAACATACCCGGTAAGTTTATTATTTGTGAATTTTGCGTGCATGAATTTATAGCTATGGAAGAAATAAAAATATTACTGGTTGAGGATGAAAAAAAGATAGCAGAGTCATTAAAGAAAGGACTTAGCGAACAAGGTTATCATGTAGAAGTTGCCTACGATGGCCTTATTGGGAAGAAATTGTTCGAGACCTATCCGTTTGACCTTATTATCCTGGATATAAACCTGCCCGGTTTAAACGGGTATGAGCTGTGTAAGGAGATCCGCCGCCACAGCGAACGCATTCCGGTTGTTATGCTTACGGCCCTCAATACTACGGCCGATAAGATCGAAGGCTTTGATGCCGGGGCCGATGATTATATTGTAAAGCCATTCGATTTTAAAGAGCTGCTGGTGCGCATCAGAGCCCTTTTAAAAAGGATCTATCACAATATCCCGACGGGCAATATTTTAAAGGTGGCCGATTTAACCATGAACCTCGATAGTAAGGAAGTAACCCGGGCCGATAAACCCATTTCACTTACCGCCAAGGAATTTCAGTTGCTCGAATACCTGATACGAAACAAAAACCGGGTAGTGTCCCGGGCCGACATAGCCCTGAACGTTTGGGATATTGACTTCGATACCAAGACCAATGTAATTGATGTATATGTAAACTTCCTGCGTAAAAAGCTGGATAAGGATTTTGAAACCCGGCTTATACATACGCAGGTAGGCATGGGCTATATACTGAAAGAAAACCCGTAGGTTGAAAATCAAATTTAAAATAACCGCGTTATTTGCCTTACTCGTTACTATAATACTATTGGTATTAAGTATTTCCGTTCATTATTTTACCTCCCTGCAGCGGATAGAAGCCTTTAAAAAGCGGTTGAAAGGAAGGGCCAATAACGATGGCCAGCTGTTCTCTTATCTGGGTGATAACGACAGCAGCCGCGCCTTTCTTTACCACATCGATTCGGCCTCAGCCTTTACGCTGAACCAGAAAAGCGTGGTGATCTTCGATTACCTCGACCGGCCTGTATACCGGTTCAATGCAGCCGATATAGATTCCATCCTGCCCGATAAAGAGATCCTTAAACAGGCGAGGGTAAAACACGACGTATATTTTGCTGTCAACAAACGCGATGCGCTGGCTTTTCATTATACCGATAACCGAAGCCGCATAGTGGTTGTTGTTGCGGGATATGATGTGGATGGCTGGCAACGCCTGAAAGACCTGCGTGACATTCTGCTTACCTGTTTATTCATCGGCATTGCCATTGCGCTGGTGGTAGGGTACGCTTTTTCGGTGCAGCTGGTAAAACCCATTAAGCAGATCATTTACGATGTAAAACATATTACGTCGCAAAACCTCTCGCATCATATCCAGGCGGGCAGTACGCAGGATGAACTAAACCAGTTGGCCAACACCTTTAACGAGTTGCTCGACAGGTTGCAGGAGTACTTCCTGGTACAGCGGCGTTTTATTTCCAATGCCTCGCATGAACTATCAACCCCGCTCACCTCTATATTGAGCCAACTGGAAGTGACCCTGCAAAAGAACAGAAGTGATGAAGAATATAAGCAGGTGATAACCTCGGTACATGAAGATGTACAGCAAATGCAACAGCTTACCAAGAGCCTGCTGGAGATTGCCAAAACCGGTACCGAAGGCGGCATTGAATTAAGCGAGGTGCGCATAGACGAAGTGTTGCTGAAAGTAACTGCCGATGTACAAAAGAACAGTGAAGCGTATAAGGTAATGCTGGAGTTTGGCGATTTTCCCGATGATGAAAAAGCCTTCCTGGTATTTGGGAACGGCGATCTGTTGTATAGTTCACTACGTAATATCGCAGACAATGGTTGCAAGTTTTCGTACGACCATCATGTAATGATCAATCTGTTATTTGAAAACGACAACGTGATCGTAGAGTTCAAGAATTACGGCAATACTATCACCGAAGCGGAATCCGAACATATCTTTCAACCCTTTTACCGCAGCGCCACGGCTTCCCCTATAAGAGGTTTTGGGTTAGGCCTGCCACTGGCCCAACGCATCATTAATATGCACAAGGGTACCATTAAAGTGCATTCATCAAAGGAAACCGGAACCACCTTTATCATCACACTTCCTTCCATAAAAGCATTTGCAGCAAAGGCCTAAGGATAACCTGATA
>JAJKIL010000311.1 GCA_021154515.1 Niastella sp.
AAAGGCAAAGGCTATCAGTGATGCGGGATAAGACATGGTTATATCAGGTTTTTTGATTTTCCAAATATAAGCATTTATTTTTAATTACTAATTTTCTTAGCGGGCGCAAAATCGTGAATCGGCAATCGTGAATCGTGAATGGCTCGCGATTGTTGAGATTAATAATTACTTTGCCACGCCGGGAATTTATTGCCGATTGCCGATTGCCGATTGCCTTACAGCTTCTCCCCAATTATCGAATACAACACATTACGATAATGCTCACTGCATGGCAACTCCGTTTCACCCAACAACACTGCCTTACGGGAAACCGTATCTACTTTACGTAAAGAGATAATATACGACCGGTGAATGCGAATGAACTCATCGTGCGGCAGGCGGTTCTCGAAGTACTTGAGGCTTTGCAGTGTAACAAAAGGCTTCTTGCTGTCAACCAGGTGGATCCTGGTATAATCTTTCAGACCTTCCAGGTACAGGATATCGCTGTAAAAGATCTTCTGGATCTTGTGCGCCGTTTTTATAAACAGGAAGTCATCTTTCTTCAACACCGATTTCGCCTTTCTATAGCTGATATACTCATACGCTTTATTCACGGCCGTCAGAAACCGGTCGAAGGGAACAGGCTTTAATAAATAATCGATGGCATCCAGTTCAAACCCTTCCATGGCAAATTCATTGTGCGCGGTCACAAAGATCACAGCCGGCTTTTTATTCAGGGTTTTCAGGAACTGGGTGCCGCTCAGGTCGCGCATGCGAATATCGAGCAGTACCAGGTCTATTGCTGCGTTTTCAAAATACGGGTACGCTGCCACCGGCCCTTCACAACGGGCTACCAGGTTCAAATACGGGACCTTTTGAATAAAATCCTCTAACAGGTCGAGCGCCCAGGGTTCATCATCGATAATGAGACAATTAACTTTCATGGTCCAATTCAATTTTCAGATTAACAATATACAGGTGATCGTTCTCCACCCTGTCGGGCAGGTGGCGGCTGAGATATAATTTGCGGTTCGTGAATAAGCGCGGTAATAAATAATAAAAATTAAGATAGAACAGACCAATGAGGAAGAGGCAGCCTAAAACAGGCATGCTTATTACCAGCAGTTTGAGTGTAACTGTTTTTACCGGTTTAAACCCCGGCACGGATGCAAGGGCTGCCCGGATCTTGTCCTTGGTCATTACTTCGGTTGAGCACTTGAGACGCCGGGACGTTGCGTCTGCTTTTGCCCAAAGAAGGGATGTGTACCCGACTTTATACTTTCTATAACATTTTGCGCATCGGCGGCGGCTTCTTTCTCGGTGGGAAATCCATCATAGCCCGATTTGCCTGGTTGCATGGGCTGATGAATAACAATATGATCATCGACCAGAATATCGTAGCCCCAGCCATGATCATTTTTAAACGTGGAGTAGTGTAAGGTATGTGCGGGGGCGGCTGGCTTCTTAACAGCCAGGATATAAAAAGTACTGCCGGCAGCAATTAATAATGCTGCCAGCAGTACAAATATTTGATGTTTACTGATTGTCTGTGGTAACATCAGCTACAGTAGGCTGGAATTCATACATGTTATCAAATGGAGCAGTACCGCTGCGGCCGGCCATTACAAAACCGCGTGTACCATTAGCCAGTGAAAAGCCAAGGGCACCGGTACGGGCAGTTCCGCTGAAGGCAGTTTTTTCTGTCCATTGGTCAGCAGCAGCATCGTACTCCCAGGTATGGGAGTTCAGGCTTCCGTTCTCACCGGTGGCCAGGTAACCTTTACCATTTATTACAAAAGCAGCGGCATTGTAACGAATGATAGAAGTGTATTTATCATCGTAGCTTTCGTCGCTCACGTTGGTCAATTTTCTCAGGGGAGTCCAGGTATCGCTGGCTGGGTCGTACACCTGCATATCGTTCTGGGCAGAACCATTGTTGTTACCGCTGATGAGGTATACTTTATTGTCTATAGTGAAAGTAGCGGCGTCTTTTCTTTTTGAACCGCTGATCCCGGCTTTTTGGGTCCAGCTGTCAGCAGCCTGGTTGTATTGCCAAACGTCTTTCAGGTAATTGTCGTCGTAACCACAGGCAACGTATCCATTGCCATTGGCAACAAACGCAGTAGCATCAGCACGGGCAGTACCACCGAAATTATGTTTGGGGGCCCAGCCATTGCTGTCTACGCTGTACTCCCAAAAATCGCTCGTATAAACCGCGTTGTTGTCGTAACCGAGTCCTACATACCCTTTTTTACCCAGGGCGAAAGCAACGCCTGAACTGCGCAGGCCACCACCGAAATCTTTGATCTTTGTCCAGTATTTTTTATCCAGGGAATATTTCCAGAAATCAGCAAAACGTTTGATGTCTGATAAACCAGTACCAACAAATACAGTGTCTGCAATTTGAAACAACACTGCTTCAGAACGGGCAGGACCGTCAAAAAAATCACTGATTGCCCAGTTACCCACTAAGTCGCTTGAACTGCTGGAACTCTTATTACAAGCAGTGTTAATGAGCAGTGGTGCTGTAGCAATCACAAGGGCCAGGGAGTAAACTAGAACATTCTTCATTTTGAGTTTTTTTCTGTTTTTTTTAAACACTGCCAGTGATCCGGGTAAGCCGATCTGCCCGATCACGGCCGGCATTTTCACATGCGTCAGTTTTTTAATTTAATAATTCGGCAGGTAAAAATATTTCGGTGTATTATAAACAATTTTATAAAATAGATGGATAAGGTTAACCAATCGACCAACAGGTTATTTTGCTATGAAAACAACATTACCTGGTAAAAAGCTGCAAGCTTACAGAAACAACCAACATGTTAACTGCTGTAAACCATAAGATTAACCAAGTATTAACATTTTTCAACTCCCGCTTCGTTTTCCTATGCTCACATTTGCAATCTTTCCGGTGCTTATTATAAATTTGCAAATTTGCACAATTTCGGTTGCACAATTGAAATTTAGTTTCCACCGGCAAAAATAATCGCTTCGCCGATTATTCGGTGGCAATAATATATAATAACAAAATTTCGTGACTGCCGACGGATAAATTGCATAAAGTGTTGGGTGAAACCCGCCTTCGTTCTTCGACCGCCATAGCTGAAGACGACGGCGGTAAAGCTACGGCGGCGAGGCCCACCTTCGCCAAGGCTACGGTGGGCGAGGCAAGCTATAGCATCACGGGTGTAAATGAACACAAAGAGGTGTTAAAATGAAAACAAATATTGGCCAATACAGGAACTATAAACCTTATATTCCATTACTTTACACCCCGGAAAATCCCGACAGGTCGGGAGACCAAGCCTATTGCTGGTACACATTGAACCTTAAAACCTTGATTTTAGCTTAAAAATTTCACTCACTAACCATACTATGCGTATACACAAAAGGGTACCTTTCATTCTGACTTACTGCTTTCTGTTTACCAGCCTGCTGTCATCGTGTTATAAAAAAGATGTGCAGGTGGGTGATGAACTCGCTGAAAGCCATACCCGCATTATTACCGTTGATACGGTTTCTGTGCAGTTATCGAGCTACGTGCTGGATTCCTTTACTACCAACAACAACGAATTTTCACTGATAGGCAATTTCTTCGACAGCTATACGGGTAAAACCACGGCCGGCACTATTATCCAGCCTGGCCTGCCTGTCATCAGCGAAGATGTGGCTACCCTGATGCCCAAAAGCGCCGTATTCGATTCGCTGGTGTTGTATATGCGCCCCAGCGGCTATTACTACGGCGATACCACCAAACCATTCGCCATCCAGGTGAATGAACTGGCAACTCAGCCCGACTATACCTATCTCACCTATATTTACAACACTTCAAAGCCATCGTTACTGCCCAACCCGCCGCTGGCTACCTATTCAAATGTGATCCGGCCTACGCCCAGAGATTCAGTGCGCATGGTATTACCTCAGTCCATGGGACAGGACTGGTACGACAAGATCAGGACCAAGGCCACCCAGTTTGCCAGCGAAACCAACTTCCTGGATTATTTCAAAGGAATATACATTCAACCCAGCAATACTACCGGCGCCGCCGTGTATGGCTTTAACCTGAAAGACAGCAGCGTACGCATCCGGCTGCATTTTCACCAAACACTTCCGGCCAAGATCAACAAGTATCTGGATTTCATTGTAACCCGTACCGGTTACCAGTATAACCGCGTTGTCACCGACCGTACCGGCACCACTATGGAGCCTGTTACAAAAGGCCAGCGTGAGTTTTTTCCTACCAACACCAACCCATTCGCCATTACCCAGGCAGGCACCGGCGTATACCTGAAAGCCAGGTTCCCTTCGCTGCGCGATGTGCTTAAAATAGATGATGTAGTGCGATTGATGGATGCCAGACTGGTGATGAAACCGGTAAAAGGCACCTACGATTATTTCACCAACAGTTTACCCAATATACTGTACCCGGTAACAACCGATGCCACCAACAATCCGGGCAGCGCCTTGCTCGACTCCACCGGCCAGGGTGTTCAGTTCCGGGCCCCCTCTATCGATTTCATGTATGGCAGCAATACTAACTATACATTCAATATTACGGGGTATATCAACTCATTACTGAATACGTCGGGCTCTGCTGATAACGGCCTCTTCCTTATACAGGACCTGGCGCCTTCGGCCAAGGAGATCAACCGGGGGGTGATCGGCAGCAGACAGAATACCTTATACCAAACCAAACTGATCTTAAACATTCTGACAATCGACTAATCGCACTATAATGAGAAAAATATTTATACTGACCGGGCTTTTTGTGGCGCTTTTGGGCACCGTGCGTGCACAGAATTTAAGCTCACCTTATTCTGTATACGGTATTGGTGAAATTCAGGAAACAGATCCCGACCGCAGCAGTGGTATGGCCAATACCTCCACTTCCCTGTTGAGCACCCCGGGCTTCCTGCTCAATAAAAACCCGGCCTCGTTGATTGGTTTGGAAAGAAGTCTGGCCCAGGTTGACCTGGCCCTGGTTGGCAAAACCGTTACCTTCAAAGGCGATGCCATCACCAGCAGTAACAATTCTTCCAAAGACCTTGTTATCAAACGCATTTCTCTTTCCGCCAAAATAAACAACCATTGGGCCAGCAGCATTGGTTTCAAGCCTTATACTTATGTGAACTATTCGTTCACGGCACAAAAAAGTATTGAAGGCAGCAGCACCACTTATAGCGGGCTGTACGATGGGAACGGCGGTTTGCACAATATATTCTGGAATAATGCCTTTGCAGTAGGCCATCACCTGGCGCTGGGAGTACGTACCAACTTTATTTTCGGTTCTATCAACCAGATAGAAACCCTCTCAGGCGCTACCTTAAGCACGCCCATCATTTCGCAGATAACCAATTATTACAGCGGTTTCCGGTTCGAAGGCGGCGCCATCTATGGCAACAAGATCAACAAGAACTGGAAGTTCTCGTTGGGTGGAAAGGTTACTACCAGGAACGACCTCAACGTAAGCAAAACGTTGACCGTACAGGAAGGTAACAGTGTGGTAGAAGCGAATAAAGACCTGAGCAGCGATAAATTTACGCTGCCCTGGCAGTTCGATGGAGGCCTTGCCCTGGTAAATAAAGGCCGCGTTACTTATACGGTTGACTATAGCCGCTCCAACTGGAACAACCTGAACGCCGGCGGCACCACTTTTACCATGGTTGACCGCGAGCGCTATTCGGCCGGTTTCCAGTTCAGCAACCAGGTACAACGCTTTGGCATGGTGGCGGAGAAAAGTTATTTCCAGGCTGGCGTATTCGCCGGTCAGAGTTACCTCCAGGTAAAAGGCCAACAAATAAAAGAAGCCGGCGCCACGCTTGGTTTTGGTAGTTATTTAAGCCGCGGGCTGGCATTTCATATTGCCGCTGAGGTTGGAAACCGGGGTACTATGATCAACAACCTGGTTAAAGAGAATTACTTTCAGTTTACTTTGGCGTTGTCTTATAGAGAAGTGCTGTACAGTAAGGGAAGGAAGTATGATTAATACAGTTCAAAGTTGAAAGTTGAAAGTAGTTTGTTAGTTCTCAGTTAACTCTTTATAAAGATCCCTCCGATGCATCGGGGGGATTTTCTATTTAATTCGTTTGTAGAAATACAGTTTAACGGAAGTAGCGAGGCCTTTTTCGCTTAAGGTGTAGTAACCGCTATCGTTGTTGTCGAACACGATGGCTTCGCCCTGGGGTTCTACCTGGTAGGGCAATGAGCTATATTTCTTACCCAATGTTTGTACGATGGTTTCGCCGGCCGCCCGCGGATACGCATAAATATTCTCATATGTTTTTATCACCAGTTCACTGCCATTGGGCGAAATAGCCGCGCTCACCGCATAATTATAAGGGAGCGTCCCCACCTCTTCCACCGTATTCATTCCAATGGTACTATATGGATATTTCAGCCTGAACAGTTTTGAATGCAGATCGGTTTTGGTGATGATATAGATATCTTTTGTATCGGGGTCAACCAGGATAGCTTCCGCATTGTGGCTGCCATCAGGATACAAAAATGCGATCCTGTCTACCTGTTGTACCGTATCGGTAGCAGCAGCCGGTTCTTCGAGGCGATAGATGGCGTAATCTTCGTATCGCAACAAATTATCACCTGTTTCCGCAATATACAGGTATTGCTTACCCGCGGTGGGGCCTGCGGCCAGCACCATATCTTCCCAATCGCGGTTCACCGCATTTGCCAGGTGAACCGACTTCAACACCGTGCCGTTATGCTGTAACAAGGTAAGATCGGGCGGATTGCCACTATCCTGCTCTACCCACAGATAACCGGGATTGGCCTTACTATCGGCAATACCCGATGCTTCGATCAGCCTTACATCGCTTACCGGGTATTCCACGGGCGTACCTGAAAAGGGCGCCCTGTTGCCATTGTCATGATTTTGTTTACAGGCCGTTAGTCCGGTCATGACCAGGATGAATATACCCGTATAATTGATTAATGTAGTTCTTTTTTGTATATACATAACCCATGAAAGGTATTGAAAATAATTTTCTCCCGATTTCATAAGTAAAAGCAGTCCTGTTTATTTATATTGCCAGTACCACGTGCAATGGTGGTACGCTACAAAACTACTTCAATTCCGGTTAGGCGCCTTATCAGGTCACCCGGGATTCTTATTCCCTTTACTGAACCAGCTATTACAAGACAATACCCGTAAACAGTAAACTGAACGATTGTTACATGAACAGTACTATGCCATTATACATATCACTTGCACCTGATAACAAATACGACCCGGTATTTGAGCAAACATTCCTGCCCGCAAAAGTACACCTCGCTCTGCGACCTTTATCGTTACCCCATGACTGGCCTTATGTAAGCAAATGGCTGCAACACACCATCGGGCGGCGCGTTACCACCATCACGCATTTGCCCCACAAGTACCTCCGCGAAACCTATGCCATTATGCTGCAATGCGATTTTGCCCAACCCTTTGTTGGACTCATCAATCAACAGCCTGCCTTTTTGGTAGAGATCTGTGATGGCGACAAACAATGCGATGGGGTGGAAGCCGGCACACATTTGTTTAAACCGGGCGATCATGTTATGCGGTTGATACTATCACATACGGCTATCCACACGCGTTTCTGGTCTGAGCATGCCCTGTTCAGCAGCCTGGCTTATTTTTTCTCGCATCAGCAGGTGAAACGGATAGTGTGGCAGTTGCATGAGAAAGATAAGTTCTATATAAATCTGGCTAACCAATCGGGTATAACAGTAAGTAAGCCCCCAAAGGCAGACCTCGACTCCGCTCAGGATGCTCAGGATCGTCGCGGAGGCATACAGGTTTACCTGTATTTGCGCGAAAATTTTCAGCGCTTTTTAACCCTCTACCATCGAACAATGCAAAAACTACCGTAAATTATATATGGGTCCCAGTTATATTACCCTCCCATTCCCATACTTCCGAAACCGGTTAAAACAGGCTGTCCGTCCCGGTTACTCACTGTTATCATTATAAATGAAGCGGTGGCTATCTACATTACGTAAACAGTTTTTTATTATTTTCGTTTGTTAATCCCCGTTTGCAACCAGGGGATCAGACAAACCGCATCATTTAAACCTTATTTATGTCCTTGAGTAAACAGGATATGTTATATATCCGGCAGGCCAAAACGATTCTTGACGAAAACTTCGACAGGCACATTACCATTCCTCAACTTGCCCGCCAGGCAGGCATTAATGAAGCCAAACTGAAAGAAGGGTTCAGGGAATTATATGGGAACAGCATTCATAACTACTTACAGCAATTGCGCCTGGAGAAAGCCAAACAATTATTATTGACCACTACGATGCCCATTACTGATATTACGTATCATATAGGATACAGCCATGTAACCCATTTCACTTCGCTTTTTAAGAAAGAGTTCGGCCTTACGCCTACGGAATGGCGGAAGGAGAATAAAAGCTAGGCAGACGGCAGAAGGCAGACGGCAGAAATACTTTTGTTTCTATTGCTTTTCGTAAGCTTGCGCAGAAAAGTAAATAAGTTCGTTTGGCTACTAACTACACTCACCACGTTCAGCCTTTTCTGCCGTTTGCCTTGTGTCTGCCGTCTGCCGTTTGCCGTCTGCCTT
>JAJKIL010000312.1 GCA_021154515.1 Niastella sp.
AACGGCAGGATAATTGCCATAAGGCGGTTCCGTTCCATATCCTTACATTTGAAGCACCATGAGATAACCAAACTATAATTATTCCATAGCAAAAGACTGTTGAACCAACTATGTCAAACATTTTAATTATCGACGACGAAAAAGCTATCCGTAAAACCCTCAGCGAGATTCTTTCTTACGAAGGTTATAAGATCGAAGAAGCCGGCGATGGGGAAGAAGGGTTGAAAAAATTTAAAGAGAAGGCGTATGATGTGGTGCTGTGTGATATAAAAATGCCCAAGCTGGATGGGATTGAATTCCTGGACAAAGCCCGGGAAGCCAATCCCGATGTACCGGTGATCATGATCAGCGGCCACGGTACTATTGAAACAGCCGTAGAAGCGGTTAAAAAAGGCGCTTATGATTATATTTCCAAACCACCCGATCTCAACCGCCTGTTGATAACCATTCGCAATGCCATGGATAAAAACAACCTGGTTACCGAAACCAAGGTGTTAAAACGTAAGGTGAGCAAGGTGGAAGAAATGATCGGTGAGTCGGCGCCCATTATAAAGATCAAGGAAACCATCGATAAAGTAGCGCCCACTGATGCGCGTATCCTGGTAACTGGTGAAAATGGGGTAGGTAAAGAACTGGTGGCCCGCTGGGTGCACGAAAAAAGCAATCGCGCTACCGGTCCGTTGGTGGAAGTGAACTGCGCGGCCATTCCCAGTGAACTGATAGAAAGCGAACTGTTCGGCCATGAAAAAGGTTCGTTTACTTCTGCCGTAAAACAACGCATCGGTAAGTTTGAGCAGGCCACTGGTGGTACGTTGTTCCTCGATGAAATTGGTGATATGAGCCTCTCTGCGCAAGCCAAAGTATTGCGCGCCCTGCAGGAAGGAAAGATCACCCGCGTAGGGGGCGATAAAGACATCAGTGTGGATGTTCGCGTAATTGCGGCTACCAACAAAGACCTGTTAAAAGAAGTGGATGATAAGAATTTCCGCCTCGACTTATACCATCGCCTGAGTGTGATCATTATTCACGTGCCATCCCTGAACGATCGCCGCGAAGACATTCCTTTGCTGGTTGATAAGTTCCTGGCCGATATCTGTGCTGATTATGGTATTCCCAAGAAAGGCATTGACAAAGACGCACTGGATGCGCTGAAACAACATAACTGGACGGGTAACATTCGCGAATTGCGTAACGTAGTAGAACGGTTGATCATCTTATCGGGTAAAACCATTATCCCCGATGATGTACATGC
The DNA here is from genome assembly GCA_021154515.1 of Niastella sp. GTDB lineage: Bacteria > Bacteroidota > Bacteroidia > Chitinophagales > Chitinophagaceae > Niastella. The sequence continues at coordinate 1,253 of JAJKIL010000312.1, forward strand.
GTATGTAGTTCCTAAAAGATAATTGGTGAATGGTCAATGGTGAATGGTCAATAGCTCGCGATTGAGCAAACTTCGAATTAATAGTAAGTTTAAAATTGCGGGAGCCCATTCACCATTGACGATTGACCATTCAAGATTGACGTAGTTCCTTCTTTAAGAAAGGCCCGCTTTTCCTCTACAGTCTTCAACAACCGCACATTCTTCAGATCGCAACTACACTGGCAGGCATCCAGGCCTGAAAAAACAATTTCTTTATCGGGGAACATGTTTGAGAACGATTTGAGGTACTCGTGCATGTCGCATTTATTCAGGTTGGGAATAACAAGGAAATACAATTGTGTTACCGGCTGCAGCGAACAGATGGTTTCTAACATGGTCAACGGCACATTCTTCCCCATATACAAGGTAGGCACGCCTTCTTTCTTCAGCATGTAATGCATAAACAGCAATGGCAGCTCTATACATTCGCCTCCCGGCATATCGTGGTGCTCGCCGGCAGGGGTGAACAACAATACGCGCCGGCCGCCATGGTAGGGTGGTTTTTCCAGCCCATCGATGGCTACCATCGTCTTTTTAATGATGAGGGAACGCGCAAAATGCGCATGCGCCTGCATTATCTGGCCGGTGAGCCACAACACCCCGATCTTTTTCTGAAAGGGGAACAGCACATTGATCATGCTTTTTTCAAAGCCGGCATGGAGGATCAGGTTATGCAATATTTTATCGAACCGGGGTTGATCCAGGTCGATGGAGGCTTCTGTTAATTGATTGATAAAAATTTCGTAGTTATCTGTATCGGGCTTTGCATCCAACGCCAGTTTGGCCATTTCTTCGGGCGAACAGCAGGCAATTTGGGAAATTTTATGTCCCTGGTTATACAGGTACGCAATACGTAACAGGTGTTTAAGGTCCTCACAATCATAGAAACGATGCTTGCTTTCCCTGCGTTTGGGGCAGAAAAGGTTGTAGCGTTGTTCCCAGATACGCAAGGTGTGCGCTTTGATGCCTGTTAAGTTTTCAATATCCCGGATGGAAAAGAGATTCATATTAATGTAACAAAAGGTAAGATATTACAACTAATGCAACTGATGAAATACTGATCGTCATAAATAGCGCCCATACGTACAAGGATAAACACTTTTTTTGGCAAATAGTTCGTTATTGGCCTGTTTCTGTGAGAATTAATATGGTATTTTTGCCCGGATTTTTTAATAAATTGCCCCATAATGAGTGTACACGACCTGTTCGTAATAGTATTAATATCCTTACTTATCGTAGAATTGCCAGCCTTTGGGTTAGCAAAATTGTTCGAAAAAGCTGGAATTGAGTCCTGGAAAGCCTGGGTGCCCTTTTACAATATCTGGGAGATCATGAAAAAGACCAGTTTGAAAAGGCACTGGTTCTACTGGCAGTTTATTCCTGTAGCTGGCTGGTTTATAAGTATTTGGTTACTGGTTGAATTTGTAAAACTGTTCGGCCGGTTCAGTTTCTTCGATCATCTGGGGGCCGCTTTGTTGTCGGTTGTATATTTCCCCTATATCGGTTACGACAAAAAGGTGAAATTCCTGGGCACCGATGCTGTAAAGAACCATAAAAAGACTGTTGTACGGGAATGGATCGATGCAGGCGTGTTTGCCGTGGTGGCTGCTACCCTCATCCGCGTATTTGTGTTTGAAGCCTATACCATCCCCACCGGTTCAATGGAAAAGACCCTGCTGGTAAACGACTTCCTGTTCGTTAGCAAGCTTAGCTATGGTCCGCGTATTCCCAATACGCCGCTGGCCATACCATTTGTTCACCACACCATGCCCATTACCAACTCGAAATCATATACCGAGATCATTCATTTGCCTTATACCCGCTGGTTCGCCAGTCCGGTTAAGCGCAATGATGTAGTGGTTTTTAACTTTCCTGCAGGGGATACCCTGACCAAGGAACTGGATTCCCAGGATCCTTACTACGACATTCTGCAAACCGAAGAAATGCGGCAATACCAGCAGTTAAAAGGGCAAATTGCCAACGAAGCGGAATTGCAGGCAGTGAGCAAACAAAAAGCGCGGGAAATAGTGTGGAGTGATTATACCATCATGACCCGCCCGGTTGATAAACGCGAGAATTACATTAAACGCTGCGTGGCCATCGCTGGTGATACCATTCAGATCGTAGACGGCCTGTTGTATGTGAACGGCAAGAAGGCTTACGTTTCACCCACCTCGGCTACCGATTACATGGTTACCACCGCCAACAACAAGATCCTGAACGATGATGAATTGCGGGATGCCGGTATCCGGTTAAATACCGATGAAAGAAATCCTGATTTCATTCCATACGGCGCTAATAGTTACATGATTAACCTGACCGAGTCGGAAGCGGAGATCCTGAAAAAGTTCCCCGGGGTAACTGTAACCCGTAAGCTGGAAAATGTAGGCGACCCCCGCATCTTCCCACGCGATACCGCACTGGTGCTGTGGAGTGTGGATGAGTTCGGTCCCCTGTGGATCCCTAAAAAAGGGGTTACCATTCAGCTGAATGCAAAAAATATTGCGTGCTATAAACGCGCCATCCGGGTGTATGAAAACAATACCTGGGAAGAACGCGATGGTAAGATCTTTATCAACGGGCAGGAAACTACTACCTATACCTTTAAAATGAACTACTACTGGATGATGGGCGACAACCGCCACCGTTCGCAGGACAGCCGCTTTTGGGGCTTTGTTCCTGAAGACCACGTAGTAGGTGAAGCCTGGTTGATCTGGATGAGCTGGGATAAAGGTATCCGGTGGAACCGGATGTTCAGATCAATACATTAAAAGACATAATTTTAGTATCTTTAGTAATCCTTCCCCGTTGCGGGAAGGATTTTTTGTCTGGTAAATTCAGGATTATGAAAAAAGATGAATTTAAGTTTTCATTTGATGTGTATGATTCTATAGAGGAGTTAACGGAAGAAGATGCGTGGTTGCTCAATGAAGCAAGAGAAGTAACAGAGCACGCATATGCACCCTATTCTCATTTTCAGGTGGGGGCGGTAGCCAAGCTGGCCAATGGAGAAATTGTAGCAGGCAGCAACCAGGAGAATGCCTCGTTCCCGGTGGGTTTGTGTGCCGAGCGGGTATTGCTGGCCTCCGCCTCGTCCCTGTATCCCAAAGTGGCTATTGAATCGATGGCCATCAGCTATCAAACCGGGAATGGCGATAGCGATCATCCCATTTCACCCTGTGGTATTTGCCGGCAATCATTGCAGGAATTTGAATCCCGGGTGAACCATCCCATCCGGCTCATACTTGGTGGTATGGAAGGAAAAGTATATGTGATCCCCAAGGCCAGTATTTTATTGCCATTGGCTTTTACGAGTGAACAATTGAAAGGGGAATGGTAATTAAGTAACACATGACTGAGCAGCATTTAAACGTCCTGAAACAATTAACCAGCCATTTCGGCGCCACGCCTACTTTGTTGTGGGATCCCAATGAAGAAGACCCACAGGTTGGCTGTGCTTATTTTCCGGCAGAAAAAACAGGCCGTCCCTGGGGAACCCTGTGCTCTTTTGGAATGAGCCTTACGCCCATGGAGCTCGATGACCACGCAGAAGATACCGATACCAAACGCGCAGAGATCATTGCTTACGTTAATGAAGCCGAAACTGAGCTGGATGATATCGCCAATTGGGTGCGCTGGGCGGGCGCCTTTCCATTTTTGCAGGAACCGCAATCCTTTCTGGGTTGGGGACATACCATTCATATGGACCATGTGTTCGACAATTCTGAGTTAACTACGCTGCTTACATTATCCTCCATAGTAACTGCCGATAATGAACCCGCCTTTCAGGTAGAAGGCGATGATGTTGGTTTTATCTGGCTTACTTTTCTTACCGATGCAGAATATGCTTTGAAGAAAGAAAAAGGCGTGAATGCCATCCTCGATCTTTTTGGCGAACACGAACACCCGGTTACGCTTGATCGTACCCGTAAAAGTTACGTGTAAACTACTCCTTAGATCTCCAGTTCCAGATCAGCCGCGGCATAACCGGTACAGGTAAGCACCAGACCGGCCTGTAAGTCTTTATCGGTAAGCACTTCATTGTTGCTCATAGTTACCGATCCTTTACGGCAATGCACCGCACAGGTAGCGCAGCGACCCGTATTGCAACTATAGGGCAGGGCGATGCCTTGTTTTTGAGCAGCCTGTAAAATGGTATCGGGCCAGGCGGAGGTGAAATGATGCGTTTGATGCGCGTAATGCAACACTACGTTGAATGCGGTGGAAGGCATGGTAAAGGCGGGTTTGCGAATGGGTTCTATCACAAAATGTTCCTTGCGCAACTGATCTTCAGCAAAACCAAGTACCCGTAACGTGAACTGCACCATGCGCATAAATGGTTCGGGACCGCAGGTGTAGAATAAAGAAGACTTGTCCGCCGAAGCCTCGGCGTAGGCAGCAGAAACCGTTACTATTTTTTCCAACAACCAATTATTAAGCCTTGCGGGTTTGGTGTCGGCATCAATGGGATTGCTCAGCAGATCGATACGCGTAAACCGTTGTGGATACTGCATGGCCAGTTGCTGCAGCAGTTGCTGATAAATGATATTCCGCTCATCGTGGTTTTGATACAACAGCGTGATATGACTCTCCGGCTCCTGAAAAAGTACTTTCTTTATCAGGGCCAGCATAGGTACTATACCACTGCCGGCGGCAATAAACCAGAGCGGCCGTTTTTGCGCAGGATCAGTTTCAATAATAAACCTGCCTGCCGGCGGCAAACTGTTTACAAGCGTGCCTGGCTGCCAGGTGCGCAATATATGGCGCGAGACCTCACCATTCTCTTTCTTTTTTACTGTTATGGCTATGTGCTTATCGATGCCCTGCGTGGTGCAGATAGAGTAGGAGCGGCGGATCTGATGCCCCCAATGACTAAACAAAAAAGTCAGGGATTGGCCGGCATCCCAGGTAACCGGTTTTCCATTCGCTTCTTCCAGAACATACGTTTTTGCATCAGGCGTTTCGGGGATCACCTGAATCACTTTCCACTGCAATATTTCCATTAGTTACAGGTTGTTGAGATTGACCACTATGCGGCCCATGATTTTCCCCTGCAAAATACTATCGATATAGGTAGCATTCAACTCATCCAGTGTAACTTCTTTAGCAATGACAGATAATTTATCTTTTATGTTCCACTCGGTATTCAGCTTTTCCCAAATGGTGAGGCGAACGGCCATGGGGGTTTCGGCTGAACCGATACCCAGCAAATTAACCCCGTTCAAAATGAACGGATACACGGTAGCATCGAGTTTGGGCGATGAAACCAGTCCGGTGCTTACCACACAGCCCTCCGGTTGGCAGGCCTTTAATAAAGTGACCAGGGTATCGCCGCCAACGGTATCGATGGCGCCCGCCCATTTGGGTTTTAAGAGTGCTTTATTGGCAAAATCAGTTACAAACGATCTATCCTCTACCCGGGCTGCACCCAGGTGTTGTAAATATTCAAGCGCGTTTGATTTGCCACTTACGGCAATCACTTCGTACCCCGCTTTTGATAAAATAGAAACCCCCATACTGCCTACGCCACCGGTTGACCCCGTTACCACAATAGGCCCCATAGCAGGGGTCATTTTCATCAATTCCATTTTATACAAAGCACAGGCGGCGGTAAAACCAGCCGTGCCAATGATCATACATTCTTTTAATGAAAGATTCTGCGGTTTTTTAACAACCCAGCTCGCCGGCACCCTAATAAACTGGCCGTACCCGCCACAGGTGTTCATGCCCAGGTCGTTGCCGGTAACCACTACTTCATCGCCTACCGCAAATTGTTCGTTGCGGCTGATCTCTACAGTTCCGGCCGCATCGATACCGGGAGTATGCGGATATTTTGTGGTAATGCCTTTATTACCCGTTGCCGAAAGCGCATCTTTATAATTCAGGGAAGAATAATGAACCTTGATCACCAGTTCACCCGCCGGCAGATCATCAATTAACCGGTCAACGATCGTCCGCTCAAAAGTTCCTTTGTCGGTTTCTGTTACCCAAAGCGCTTTAAATGGCATATACTATAATCGTTCTTTATAAAGTGAATAATTTTCATCGTCAAAACATACAAAAAGTATTTCCTTCAGCCTTTTATCGGTAGCTATAAACTGTTGAACTGTGATAATGGCAATATCGGCTGCTTCCGGTTTGGGAAAACGGTAAATGCCGGTACTGATATTCGGAAAGGCAATGGTTGTTACCCCATTTTCAGCCGCGAGCTGTAAGGAGTGGCGGTAACAATTGGCCAGCAGGTTGGGTTCCCCGTTATGACCGCCATTCCACACGGGGCCCACTGTGTGAATTACATATTTAGCCGGTAACCGGCCTGCCGTTGTGATAACAGCTTCACCCACTTCACAGCCACCCTGTTTGGCCCGTATTTTCTGGCATTCCTCCAGTATGGCTGGTCCGCCGGCACGGTGAATGGCGCCATCCACGCCACCCCCACCCAATAGGGATGTATTGGCCGCGTTCACGATTGCGTCGACTTCTACCTTCGTTATATCTCCTTGTATAAGCCTGATCATAAAATATCGTATTGCAAAAACAGCACCGTGGTACCCCATCCCCATAATCCCTATATTCCATAAATCCCAGTCAAAACAAGGTCTGAACCCCATGGGCTATTTTATTCTCGTGCTGTAATAACCATTTTTTGCGGGGTAATCCGCCTGCATAGCCCACCAGCGTATTGTTGGAACCGATAACCCGGTGGCAGGGCACAATAATAGCCACATTGTTTTTGCCATTGGCAGCGGCTGCAGCCCTGATCACTTTGGGATCGCCCAGGCGGTGCGACAGCTCCAGGTAGCTGATGGTTCTTCCATAAGGGATGTTCATCAGTTCGGTCCACACCTTTTTTTGAAAAGGCGTGCCTTCCTGCGAGATGGGCAATTCAAAAAAGCGGCGTTGGCCATGAAAATATTCAATCAATTGTTCAACCGCCTGGATGGCCATAGGCGGCAGGTCCTTGTCATCGGTAGCAGGGGATATTTTTTCGGGTTCATCAATAAATAATACTTCGCTTATGAAATGTTCCGTGCCTGCTATCTGCAGCAAGCCAACGGGCGACTGGTAATATGTAATGAATGAACTTATATGAACAATTTATTAAATGATCAACCAATTTTCCATCCGTTTTCAACGGGGCGATCGGGTGTTAGTAAAACTACCTCTTTTTTATCAGTGTAAACGCCCAGCACCAGGCATTCGCTGAAAAAATTAGCAATCTGCTTGGGTGGAAAGTTCATAACGCCAATCACCTGTTTGCCAACCAACGCTTCTTTTTCGTATAAATGCGTTACCTGGGCCGATGATCTTTTAATACCCAGCTCACCAAAATCGATGGTAATTTGATAAGCCGGATTTTTAGCTTTTGGAAAATCATTAACTTCCATGATTGTTCCGGCCCGGATCTCTATTTTTGCGAAGTCATCCCAGGAGATAGTACTCATAGCTCTTAATTTTTTCAAAAATAAATCACAATTACATGAAACGTACAGCTACTGCCGTTTGGAACGGCTCAGGAAAAGAAGGATCTGGAAATTTAACTACGCAAAGCACTACATTAAACAAAACGCAGTATTCGTACAAATCAAGATTTGAGGAAGGGGTAGGGACCAATCCCGAAGAGTTGATCGCAGCTGCGCATTCAGGTTGTTTCGCCATGAAATTGAGTTTCGTATTAGGCGGCGCCGGTTTCACTGCCGATTCTCTGGAAGTAACTTCTACCGTTGCCCTGGAAGACGGAGCCATCACCAGCTCTCACCTGGTATTGAAAGCCAGCATTCCTGGCATCAGTGCAGAAAAGTTCAAAGAATGTGCTGATGATGCAAAGGCTAATTGCCCTGTGAGCAAAGTATTGAATTGCGCCATCACATTAGATGCTTCTTTAGTTTAATATCGTGAATGGTCAATGGTGAATGGCGAATGGTGAATGGCGAATGGTGAATGGACTCCCGCAATTTTGAACTTACTATTAATTCGAAATTTTCTCAATCGCGAGCTTATTGACCATTCACCATTCACCATTGACGTTTTTCGAACGATAAACCTTTTCTGCTATATGAATGCCCTCAAAAAAGTTAGCAGCCGGCGTAATTTTATAAGAAATACTTCCTTAGCTGCCGGTAGTTTCTTCATTGTACCACGCCATGTATTGGGTCGTGGTTTTATTGCTCCCAGCGACAAACTCAATATTGCCGGCATTGGCGCCGGTGGTAAAGCCGAAGTGAACTTACCTTTTGCCTGGAATAATGGCGCAGAGAACATCGTAGCCCTTTGCGATGTAGACGACCGCATGGCAGTTAACGCCCGCAAAAGATGGCCCAATGCGCCGTATTACCGCGATTTCCGGGAGATGCTGGAGAAAGAGAATAAGAACATAGACGCGGTGATTGTTACCACGCCCGATCATATGCACGCTGTACAGGCTATGGCCGCCATGCAGCTGGGCAAACACGTATATGTAGAAAAACCGTTGACCCACGATATTTACGAAGCCCGCACGCTTACAAAGGCGGCCCAGCAATACAAAGTAGTTACCCAAATGGGCAACCAGGGCAGCAGTGGCGACGATACCCGCAACGTAGAGACCTGGATCCAGGCGGGCGTAATTGGCGATGTGCACACCGTACACGTTTGGACGAACCGCCCCGTATGGCCGCAGGGCATCCCTACACCCACAGGCACCTTCGAGGTTCCCAAAGAAGTAGATTGGGACCTTTGGCTGGGCACGGCGCCGCACCGGGATTTTAATCCGGCTTATTTACCGGCCACCTGGCGCGGCTGGGTCGATTTTGGCTCCGGCTCCCTCGGCGATATGGGCTGTCACTTTATCGATGTGCCATTCCGGGCGCTGAAATTGGGCTACCCCGTATCGGTAGAATGCAGTGTAGGCTCCGTGTACACCGGCTTTTTTAAAGAAGTGTTTTATACAGATAGTTATCCGCCTTCCTCCAAAATACACATCCAGTTCCCGCAAAGAGGCAGTCTGCCCCCGGTTGAAATGATCTGGTACGATGGCGGTATTAAGCCCGGCCGCCCGGCTGAATTATTACCAGATGAACCATTTGCCGAATGGGATGGGGGTATCCTGTTTGAAGGAACAAAGGGTAAACTAATGGCCGGTTTGTTTGGCCGCAATGCCACCTTGTTACCTACCGCAAAGATGAAAGAGGCCAAACTGCCTAAATCAAAATTCCCCTTTGTTGAAAGAGGCTCTGAAGGCCACCAGACGCAATGGGTACAAGCCTGCAAAAAAGGGTATGGCACTTACACCAGTTCCTCCTTCGATGTTGCCGGTCCATTAACGGAAACCGTCATCATGGGCAACCTGGCTATCAGAAGTTATAATATCAAAGATGGTAACAATTTCCCCGGTCGTAAAAAGCTGCTGTGGGATGGGGCTAATATGCGGATCACGAATTTTGAGGCGGCTAACGCATTTGTGAAGCGGGAGTATAGAAATGGGTTTAAGTTATAAGTTCAAAGTTTGTTAGTTTATTAGTTTGTTAGTTCTGGGTATATAGAAACTATCCGCTACTGTATAATTTCACCCCATTTCTATATAGAAACCATAGGCTACTATATATTATTGCCTCATTTCTATATAGAAACTATACCCCACCGTATATTTTCACCCTATTTTTGTACAGAAATGATACGCTACTGTATAATTTCACCCCATTAATATATAGAAACCATGGGCTACTATATATTATGATACCATTTCTATATAGAAACGATACTCCACTATATATTTTCACCCCATTTCTATATATAAACGATACCAAATTATACAAAAACATAGTGTTTCTATATAGAAAAAAGTTGCTCTGGATTGAAGATCAACCTCTATCAACCATATCAACTTTATCAACCGCCCCTGGATAGCAAAGTGCTGAAAGTTTTTAGCTGCTACTTGAGAAAGTGTATAATCAATTTGCATAAAGTTAATTTATAAACCATCCTATTTGCAGCAATTTGCAAGGCCGTTTATTACACTCAATGGCAATGAGTATATCAATAAAAAAGTAGTGCTGGACTTGCAACACTTTTCAACGCCTGTTCGTCTTCCCTTTATGTAATATTAATTTGCTAAATCGGTTTAAATCTATACATTCAGCATCTAAAACACAATGCTTATCAGTATGAAGAAGAACAAAAAAACTAACCAGTCGTCACGGCGGGACTTCCTGAAAAACACTTCTCTGGCTGCGGCCGGATTCTTCATTGTTCCGCGGCATGTACTGGGCAAAGGATACGTTGCGCCCAGTGATAAATTAAATATTGCCGGTATTGGTGCTGGTGGAAAAGGCGCCAGCGATCTGGCCGAATTTGCCAAAAGCCCCAAAGTAAATATTGTGGCGTTGGTGGATGTTGACGATCGCCAGGCGGTGAAATCACGCCAAAATTTTCCCAATGCGAAATACTACAAGGATTTTCGCGAAATGCTCGATAAAGAGAAGAATAACATCGACGCCTGTTCTGTTTCAACCCCTGATAACTGCCATGCTGTAGCAGCCTTATCGGCTATGCAGCTGGGTAAGCATGTGTACGTTCAAAAACCATTGACCCACGATATTTATGAAGCCCGCATTCTTACCGAAGCGGCTAAACGCTATAAAGTAGTGACCCAAATGGGCAACCAGGGTGGCTCAGGCGATGGCGTTCGTAAAATGAAAGAAATGGTGGATGCCGGCCTGGTAGGTGAAGTGCACACTGTGCATTGCTGGACGAACCGTCCCGTTTGGCCACAAGGCATTCCTACGCCAACCGGTAATTTTGATATTCCCAAAGAGCTTGACTGGGACCTGTGGCTCGGACCTGCAAAAAAGATTGATTATAACCCGGCTTATCTGCCTTTTAACTGGCGTGGCTGGTGGGCTTTTGGTACCGGCGCCCTGGGCGATATGGCCTGTCATATCATGGACCCCGTGTTCCGTATTCTGCCTATCGATTATCCTTCTTCAGTAGAGTGCAGCGTGGCTACCATTTATAAAGAAATGTGGAATGATAGCATGAACCCCGATGGCTGTCCGCCTTCCTCTATCATGCACCTGACCTATCCTAAAAAGAATGGAAAAGGAAATATTAAAGTGTCCTGGCACGATGGTGGTTTAACTCCTGAGCGTCCAGATGAACTGTTGCCTGAAGAACCAATGGGTAACTGGGATGGTGGTGTTATTATGGAAGGCACCAAAGGAAAGATCATGTGCGATTGTTATGGCGCCAATCCACGTTTACTGCCTACACACCTGATGCAGGAAAAGAAAATGCCTGCTGAAAGGATCAAGCGGGTTCCTGAAGGCCACTATATTCAATGGGTAAACGCATGTATCGATGGATATGGCAAAGGCGAAACCAGTTCTCCATTTGATTATGCGGGTCCGTTTACAGAAAGTATTCTGATGGGTAACCTGGCCATCCGCAGCTTTATGATGAAAGACGCGGGTGCAAAAGGCGACAACAAATATCCCGGCAGAAAACGCCTGTTATGGGATGCAAAAAATATGAAGATCACCAACTTCGATGAAGCCAACCAGTTTGTGAAGAGAGAGTACAGAGAGGGCTGGAAGTTAGTTTTATAAGTTGAAAGTTGAAAGTTCAAAGTTTAAAGTAATTAGCAGTAACTAAAAACTTTAAACTTTGAACTTAAAACTGAAAAACTATTATTCGTTTTCGGTATCAGTAGTATCTGTAATGTCAGGTTTCTCCTCTATAGTAATCAACTCCGCCAGCATCAACAATTCTTTTTGCTTATAGCTGTTCTTTTCATCAGTAAAACATTTGCTGAACTCTTCCATCAGGAACTGGATCACCCGTTTATTGGAAAGCTGTTTGAAGTAGGTGGCAGCCGGCGCCACGTTTATGCGCTTGAAATAATTCTCTACATCTTTATGCGTGAATACCTGTCCGCTCATGGGATCAATAAAGAACTCTGTTTTATACAGTGGGTTCTCCACGTGACGGGTAAAGTCGTAATCTGTTTTAAAATAACCTAACACAAACTGGTGCGGTATATTGATGGCACGAACCGGCACATCGAGCAATTCGCACAATATGAGGTACAGGATGCCGTTGGCAATGGTATTGCCGCGTTTTGCTTCCAGTTGTTTATTGATCAGGAACTCTTCGGGATTCTGATAGCCGATCTCTGCGCCACGTAAATTGAAATAATTATACAAAATGCTGGTCACCACATTTACCTGCTCCAGCGGAGTGAGGTAGCTGTTGAGTTCGAGCCAGATGTTGCGACGTAGTTTTTCAACTTCCTGGTAAACCTGTGCGGTAGCCAGGTCGGGGTATTGAAAGCGGGCAACAATGAGTACCCCGGTGAGAAGGTCCTGGTGAGAATTGTTATTCCATTGTGTCAGTTCTTCCGTGAGATCGCGGTAATGCAGCCGGTGTATCAACATTTCAATACGCTCCTGCACTTCTTCACTTACTGTGTTCTCCCATAGGTTTTCGAGATTGGGGATGATCCCTTTCCCGTAATCGATTATGCGCGTTGATACCAAATTGAAGACTTCTTCATCCGGATCATCAATCAAATGGAACAGTGCCGATATTTCTTTGTTTTCTTCCATCTTTTTGTAATTCTGATTCGGCAATTTTATATAGCCCTAAGCCTCATAAATAATTGAAAATAAATCACAATCCGACGTCAATTTCGGAATCTTACAAAAGATATCAATAAAATTCTTTTCCACAAAGTTTCTTCACTTTGTGGGGAACTCTGAACTCAATGGTAAATACTGGTTAAATAAACGTTCCAGCTCCTGTTTTTCCTGGGTGGTAGCTACCACCCGCCGCGGTATAACAATGGCATGATAGGAGTTTGTATACAAATAGTAACAAGCTGGGGTTTCTGCTTTTTTAACGATCGCTTCCCAGGTATACTTGCTTTCTGAGGCATTGTCTTTATCAATGATACCGGTATCGGTCAACACCACTTCGGCTTCTTCCAGTACATGCTGGTTTTCGGGTTTGCTAAGAATATTTCTTACCCTGCGTAAGATGGATCGTTTAATGAGATAGGGGACCATTAAAAAATAAACAGTGGCAATAACGCCAAATATTATAAGATCGATAAAGATCTGTTCAGAACGGCGGCTGAAGATGTACAGTCCGGCCACGGCAGCATACAGGATAAAGACCCGCAGGTAATACCACACCCGGTAATTCTTTTTATCGGGCGCCGCCCACGCCGTGTAATAATTGTAATCGAAATATTCTTCTTCTGTAAGGTGGTATTTCATGTTAAGCATTGTAAAATCAATTGGCAATAGACAATTGACAATTGGCAAGGGATGCCTAATGCTGAATTGTGCCTATTGTTAGATAGTAAGCTTTGCCAATTGCTTATTGCCAATTGTCTATTGGTTATTTTGATTTCTTTTTTGGTGCTGCCTTTTTTGTGGCGTCTTTTTTAGGCGCCGCTTTTTTACCGGGCGCTTTTTTAGCAGCAGCTTTTTTGGCAAATGCATTAGGTACCTGTGCCACGATCATTTTCTTTACATCATCCAATGGCACGGTGCCCAGTTCTTCAGCCGTGTATTTAGTGTCGTCTGCTTTTCTTCCCACCTTCAAGATCTTCTTGCCAAACTTTAAAACCGGACCCCAACGTGCATTTTCAATCGAGATCTTTTCATCGGGCCAGTTCTGGATATACCGGTTCTCTTCTTTTTTGATCTTGGCTTCAATGAGCTCGTCTATGTCTGACTGGCTCAGTGCTTCAAAATTGTAACGACGGGGTACGTTGATGTACATGTCATTCCATTTGATGAACGGACCAAAACGGCCGGTGCCTTTTGTTACCGGTTTATCATCGTAATGCGCAATAGGGGAGTCGGCTTTTTGTTTTTCGCCTATCAGTTCCAGCGCTCTTTCCATGTTTAATTCAAAAGGATCTTCACCTTTTGGCATGGAAATGTTCTGCTCTCCCCATTTGATATAAGGACCAAAACGGCCAAGGTTCACAGAGATCTCCTGACCATCCTGCTCGCCCAAAGTTCTGGGGAGCTCAAATAACTTCAGCGCTTCTTCGAATGTAATGGTTTCAATGCTCTGACCTTTTCTTAATCCGGCAAAACGTGGTTTTTCTTCATCATTCACTTCACCGATCTGTACCATAGGGCCAAACCGGCCCATGCGGGCAACCACTTTTTTACCGCTTTGCGGGTCGAGACCGAGCTCACGTTCCCCTTTTATGCGTTCTGCATTTTCAATGGTATTGTCAACGTCTTTTTTAAAGGGAATATAAAAGTCGTCGATCATGCTGTTCCACTTCAGTTTGCCGGCAGCTACTTCATCGAACTCGTTTTCAATACGGGCAGTAAACCCGTAATCCATAATATCATCGAAATATTGCTTTAAAAAGTCGGTCACCACCAGGCCCAGATCGCTGGGGAACAACTTGGATTTTTCGGCGCCCGTGTTCTCCTGTTCTGTAACCTTACTGATCTGATCATTCTTTAAGGTCAATATGCGGAAATCGCGTTTGATCGCATCTTTATCCCGTTTTTCAACGTAACCCCGTTTTTGAATGGTAGAAATAGTAGGGGCGTAGGTAGAAGGGCGGCCAATGCCCAGTTCTTCCAGTTTCTTTACCAGCGAAGCTTCCGTGTAACGGGGAGAAGGGCGGCTGAAACGTTCGGTGGCCTTCATTTGAGTTAAAGGCAATTGCTGGCGAACAGCCAATGGCGGCAACATGCCTTCCTGTTGTTGTTCGTCGTCGTTTATATCTTCTTCATCGCGGTCTTCGCGGTAGACTTTCAAAAAGCCATCAAATTTCAACACTTCACCGCTGGCCGTTAATTCTTCCTTATTGGTAGAAATTTCAATTTTGGCAATGGTCCTTTCCAGTTCGGCATCTGCCATCTGGCTGGCCATGGTCCGTTTCCAGATCAGCTCGTACAGGCGGCGGCCGTCAAAATCGGCATCTTCCAACGTGCTGCTTTCCATATAAGAAGGCCTGATGGCTTCGTGCGCTTCCTGGGCCGATTCGTTCTTGTTCTTATATTTCCGGGGCTGATGATAATTATTACCATACTGGCCGGTGATCTGTTTGCGAATTTCGGCCATGGCGGTTTCACTCAGGTTCACACTATCCGTACGCATATAGGTGATCTTACCACTTTCGTACAGAGTTTGCGCTACCCGCATGGTGCGGCTAACCGAAAAGCCCAGTTTACGCGAGGCCTCCTGTTGCAGGGTAGAAGTGGTGAAAGGCGCTGCCGGTGATTTTTTGGCCGGTTTAACCTGGATATCGTTCACCGTATACTTAGCGCCGAAGCAGGATTGCAGAAAGCGTTCGGCATCTTCAACTGCATTGTATTTTTTACCTTCTGCAATGAAGGTCACATTTTTACCGGTTGTATCGTTGGCGCTGAAAAATGCTTCTATTTTAAACGTGCTGGTAGCGGTAAAGGCATTGATCTCGCGTTCGCGTTCAGCGATCAGGCGAACGGCCACACTTTGTACACGGCCGGCGCTCAGGTTGTTCTTCATGCTCATCTTACGCCACAGTACCGGGCTCAGCTCAAAACCCACAATGCGGTCGAGCACGCGGCGGGCCTGCTGGGCGTTCACCAGGTTCATATCAACCGTACGCGGGGTGGTTACCGCTTTTTGGATGGCTGGCTTTGTAATTTCATGAAAGACAATACGTTTAGTAGTTCGTGGGTCAAGTCCTAAGACCTCGCACAAATGCCAGCTGATGGCTTCCCCTTCACGGTCCTCATCCGTTGCGAGCCAAACTTCGTCACTTTTCTTGGCGATGCTTTTAAGCTCTTGAACAACCTTTGTTTTTTCGTCGGGAACTATATATCGGGGTGTATAGCCATTCTTTATATCGATACCCATTTCTTCCTTTTCCAGGTCGCGGATATGCCCAAAACAACTCTTCACCTCGAAATCCTTTCCCAGGATCTTTTCGATGGTTTTGGCTTTCGCAGGAGACTCAACGATCAATAAATTCTTCGCCATAGGTTCTTTAAATGGTTTATATGCATTTTTTTACAATCTCTGCCCTTGATTGTAAAATGGTTGAATAACCGGTTCAACCAAGGTTAAAACAAGCTATTTCATTCAAATTCAATGCGCTGTTTGATTGAATTGTAGCTTCACTGGGGGCAGAAAATAATAGTTGCTGGCGTGCAAGTTTAACGTATAAGAATGAAAACAACAAATTGGTACTTAAACCGCAAAACTGTAACGTGCCTAAATGTCGGGTATTGGCTACCTTTAAAACAAGCTGGTGTACAGCATAAAAGCGGGCATTCTGAATGAAAAAAATAAGTGAAAACCAGTACAACTCAGCATAATGAAAAGATAATACCGTGATTTTTATGACAAAATGTATGGTTATGTGCTAAAAAAATTAACTTCAATCATTTCCAGTCAGCAATTGACCAACCAATACAAAATATTTCCGCTAGGGGATTCGGCCGTTACTTTTGACATGGGCAACACCATCAGTGAAGCCCTGAACCAGAAGGCGTTGGCCATGCAGCACTGGTTGCTGGCCCATCCGTTTGAGGGGTTGAAGGATTGCCTGGTGGCTTACAGTTCGCTCACTGTTCTTTATAATCCGGTTATTATTAAGAAATATTATAATCCTGCAACCACCCTATTTGCCTGGGTGACCGAAAAATTACAACAAGCATTTGATAAAACGGTTCAAACCAAACAGGCTGCCCGGGAGTTGATTAAAATACCGGTTTGTTATGGGGATGATTATGGACCCGACCTTGCAACCCTGGCCGGGGAAAAGCAATTGACTCAACAGGAAGTGGTGACCATTCACACCGGTACTATTTATAATGTATACATGATCGGGTTTTTGCCTGGTTTTTCCTATATGGGTGAGGTAAATGAAAAAATTGCTGTACCACGCAAACAAACTCCCATGCCTGTTATGGCTGGAAGTGTTGGAATTGCCGGTTCACAAACCGGGATCTATCCGTTGAATAGTCCTGGTGGCTGGCAGATCGTAGGCCGCACACCCCTCAGATTGTTTGATCCCTTTGAACCTGAACCTGTAAAATTACAGGCTGGCGACCAGGTTCAATTTTATGCGATAACTAAACGCGAGTTTGAGGAATACAGTTTATAGTTTTAGGTTTAAAGTTCAAAGGTTTTGACTTATCGCTTTAAACTTAAAACTTTCAACTTCGAACTTTCAACTTTGAACTATGCACTAAGGAGCCCATGTCTTTAACTATTATTAAACCCGGACTATTAGACACCTTACAGGATCTGGGTCGTACCGGATACAGCCGGCTGGGCATAAACCGGGGCGGGGCGATGGACCGTTATGCCGCCCAGGTGGCCAATATGCTGGTAGGTAATGAAACCAGTGAAGCCGTTATTGAAATTCATTTTCCCGGCGCACAGTTCCTGTTTGAACAAAATACATTGATAAGTATTACCGGCGGTAATTTTAACGCCCTGCTCAATGATGAGCCGGTACCCTTATGGCATCCCATTGTGGTACGAAAAAATACTGTGCTGCATTTTCCCAAACTGCACAACGGTGGCCGGTGTTACCTGGCAGTGCATGGCGGGTTTTGTGTAAGCAAATGGCTGAACAGCTACAGCACGCATTTAAAAGCCGGCGCCGGTGGGTTCCATGGCCGCAAACTGGAAAAGGGTGATGAGATACCTTTTAAGGAAAGCAACATTTATTTTGCCGGACTGCTTAAACCTGGTAAAGAATTCGAAGCGCTGAAATGGGGCGTGGATACCGGCAGCACGTACCAGCATCCCAACGAAATTTACTTCATAGAGGGCAATGAATGGGCGCAGCTCACTTACCAGTCGCAAAAAGCCATGCTGGAAGATAATTTCACCATTCACCCATTCTCTGACCGGATGGGGTACCAGTTACAAGGCGTTGACCTGAAACGCGATCAAAATATTGAACTGGTATCTTCGGCCGTTAGTTTTGGCACCATGCAATTGCTGCCCAATGGCCAGCTGATAGTACTGATGGCCGATCACCAGACCACAGGGGGGTATCCGCGTATAGGGCATGTGATCTCGGCCCATTTACCCAAGCTGGCACAGTTAGGGCCAGGCGACGTTATTCATTTTATAAAAACAGCTATTGACAACGCCGAGCAACTATTGATTGCCCAGCAACAGGAATTAAATATTTTGCAACGCGCCTGTATGGAGCGCCTGAATAGCCTATATGTTAAGCATTGATATTAATTGCGACATGGGAGAGAGCACCCACCTGTGGGGGTACGATATTGAAAAGGATAAATTGTTATTATCTTATGTAAGCAGTATAAACCTGGCTTGCGGGTATCATGCCGGTGATGCGCACACCATGTATGCGCTGGCGGAAGCTGCTGTGGGAACCGGCGTTGCCATTGGCGCACATCCTGGTTTTCCCGACCGTGATAATTTTGGCAGAACGGAGATGGTATTGTCGCCATCGGCCATTTATGAATTAGTGATCTACCAGCTAGGGGCGCTTGATGCATTTTTAAAAGTGTTGCACGGCCGCCTGCATCATGTAAAACCGCATGGGGCTTTGTATAATATGGCGGCAAAGGATGAAACGATGGCGGAGGTGATCTGTAAAGCGGTGTATGATTATGATTCCCAACTGGTGTTGTATGGATTATCGGGCAGTAAGTTGATTCAGGCCGCCACTGCTACCGGACTTAAAACCCGTAGTGAAGTGTTTGCCGACCGCACCTACCAGGATGATGGACATCTTACGCCCCGCACGCATCCGCAGGCGTTGTTGAGCAGCACCGAACAGGCCTTGCAACAGGTATTGCAAATGGTGCAAACGCAAAGCGTAACCAGTTTGAATGGGAAGCTGGTGCCGTTGGTAGCGGAGACGGTTTGTGTTCATAGTGATAGTTTACATGCTTTATCGTTTGTGAAAGAGATTGGGCGGATGTTAGAAGCTAATGGGATTAAAGTGGCAAGTTGACCAGTTAACCAG
>JAJKIL010000313.1 GCA_021154515.1 Niastella sp.
GATTGCATCAATGCATTTGAGGCGGTAACCATCGAAAACTGCTGGAGCTTTTACAATGGGTATTCTACTTCCTTTGCCAGTTTGGGTGATGGTAATGGATTTAAAGTAGGCGGTTTTGGCGTTACCGATTTCAGTAATCTGCCGGCTACTATTCCCCGCCACAACGTTCGTTTTTGTATGGCTATCCGGAATAAAGCGAACGGTTTTTATGCCAATCACCACCTGGGCGGCAACAACTGGTATAATAATTCGGCTTATTTAAATGCAGTAAATTACAATATGCTGAACCGCAGTGCCGATCATACGGCTGATGTTCCGGGTTATGACCATAACCTGAAGAATAACCTGGGCTGGGGAGGCCGTAGTGCAGAGTACAGCAACCTGGATACTTCTACCAGCAATGTGAGTTATAACTATTTTACATTGCCGGTGACCGTTAACAGTTCAGATTTCCTGAGTACGGACCAGAATCTGCTGACGGCAGCCCGCCAGTCGGACGGAAGTTTGCCCGTCAATAATTTTATGCGCCTGGTTATCGGCAGCGATCTGATCAATAAAGGAACAAATGTTGGTTTTGCTTACAATGGATCGGCGCCCGACCTGGGTTGTTTTGAATCTTCGGAAACAGCAAGAGAAGTTACTACTTCATCAACGGCAAAACCTGTTTTCTTTTATGCGGTACATGGTTTTACCACCGCTAAAAGGGACCATTAATACTTCCTATTGTTGTGGCGAGAACAATAGCCGATACCAGCACAGCTCCGCCTATTGTATAGCCAAGGGCGCCGAGCACATAACTATTGACAGTGCGCTTCTGGTCTTTTTGTAACACTTCAATTTTTTGTACCTGGTTCAGGTTAAAAGAATAGGGTCCGGGAACGGCGGTGGTACCGGGTTGAATATACAGGTGCACTTCATTCAGCACGCCCAATTGGTTGGGGTCGGATCTTTTATACCGGTGATGGTGGTTTATACCACCTGCCAGGTGTAGTTTGTGTTCGGGCGCCAGGGTGTCTAATGAACAGGTGATGACCGAATGGTCGGCGCTGAGCTGCACATGGTTCATATAATACGCGTTGCCGCCTTCCCGTAAAACAAAATACCGGTTCATTAATTTCAGGCTGTCAATTTTTTGCCCGGTATGGTTGCTGGCGGTTGGCGTTATCGTTTGCGCCAGGTAATAAGTGTGACAGCCCGTACAAAATATAAAGGCCAGCATGATTGCCCAAAAGGCTGTTGTGGCGTTGGTGCAGTGTTTCATGGTTTAATATTGATGTGGTTAGAACCAATATCCTATGGTAAAACCGAGATAGTGATTTTTAGTACGGTTGCTACTATAACTGTAGGATATATTCTTTAAGCCCTGCATGTAGTTAGCCCCGATAGAAAAACCTATTGGCCATTCATACAGCAGCAACAGGTTCACGCCCATATCATTGGTTTCCATGCCATAGTTGGCCTTTTTATTTAGTAACAGGCTGATTACCGGTCCGGCCCCAGCCAGTAACTTTTTTTCACCAAGTGGGATTACATACAGCAGGTTTACCGGAATGTCAATGTAAGTAAAGGTGGTCCTGTCCACATACTCGGATTGAGTAGTTGTATTGGTGTTGGAATTGAAATAGGTTGTGACATACCTCGCTTTGGCGCCTTTGCCGGTAAGTACAAGCTCGGGTCGTAACAAAAACTTTTTACCGAGATTGATGTGCGCAAAGAATCCGCCTGTTCCCAGGATCCTTGAATGGTAATTTGTTTTTGCAGGAGAGGATGATTTTACGGAAATATTTGAAACAGCTATTCCGGCTTTTATGCCAACATGAAATTGGGCATGCACAGGTACTAGTGTAAGCAATGCAATGGAGAGCAGGCATGCTATGGGAGTGCAGTTGGTTACCATTGGTCGAACGGGTTTAAGGGCCATATACAAACTAAACAGGATGTACAAACTAAAAGCTCATAGGTACATCAGGTACGGGGAGATCTTTGTGAAGTTCAGTTGGAGTGAGATTGGACGATCAAATACTCACCTGTTCAAATATATAATAATTTTAATGGATTGCGCGTTTTTGAAAAGATTTTACGATTACCAATTGTTTTGTAGCTTACAATACACTTAATGAAAAAGGCATCACTCTTACATATATTGGTTAGCATGCTGTGTTTAGTCAGTTGCGCCAGGTTCGATAACGATCTGTTTGACTCCATCAGCAAGAATGATATTGGCAGTGTAGACCATATGCTAAGAAAGGGCAGGGCAGATGTGAATAAGAAAGATGCGAAAGGCCGCACGCCTTTATTGCTGGCTGCCGGTTTGGGGGAAAAAGACATGGTTCACCTGCTGATCACCAATGGCGCGCATACCGAAGATAAAGACCCGTTTGGCGAAACGCCGCTATCGGTTGCAGCGATGAAAGGAAACACAGAAGCTGCTCATGTGCTGGTGGAGAACAAGGCAAATGTAAATACGGTAAACAACGATCAGGTAACTCCGCTCATGTACGCCGCTTCCTATGGTTTTCCTGACATTGTTTCTTTGTTATTGGATCACGATGCCCTGGTGAATGCGGTGAGCAAGGAAAAACTGACCCCGCTTGTATATGCCTGTAACAATAATCATAAAGATATTGCCGGCCTGCTGATAGCCCATCATGCCGATGTGAATTACCTGATGCATGACAATGAAACCATCTTAATGATGCTTTGCACGAAAGGCTATGCCGAACTGGCCCAGTTGTTAATTGACAATGGCGCCCAGGTAAATGCACAAACCACTTATAAAGCCACTGCATTAATGGCTGCCTGCCGTAACCGCCATCCCGATGTAGTAAAGGTATTGCTGGCCGCCCATGCCGCCCCAACCATTAAAGACGAGAATGGAGAAACCGCGTTGGATCATGCTAAGCGGGCGGGAGATCAAACGATAGTTTTGATGTTAGAAAAGGGACCAGGTAGTAATAAGTAAAAGTTACAGGTTCCAGGTTACAGGGAAATTCTGTAACCTGGAACCTGTAACAGGAAATTTGTAACCTGAAACCGGTAACTGGTATCAGGTAACTAGAAGATACGCGTCATCAATCCCGATCCATTCCCGGAACCACCACTTCCAGTGATAGTTATATGACCGGCATTGCCATTACCATCATAGCCCCAGGCTTTGTTGTTGGTAGCTGTGCAATTGGTAACGGTATGGGGCACGTTTTGTCCGGCGCTGCCCAGTTTAAAACCATTGCCATCGCCATTGGTTCCATACCCATTGTTCGAAGCGGTGCAACCGGTAATGGTAACGGTGGAAGGTTGTCCGTACAGATCCCAGCCATCATCGGAGTTGTGATTGGAAACGCAGCTTTGGAACTTGTTGCCAGCGCCACCGGATAATTTACAGGCAAAGCCATCGGCATTTTCACCACCGTTGGCATTGTCGTAATTCTCATTCGAATGGCAGGAAACAATGGAATTGTTGTGCGCGCCATTGTAGACCTGCAGGCCTGTGTCGTGATTACCGGTAGTGGTAACGTTATTAACGTAGTTGTTTCCACCTGTCTGGATTACCAGGCCGGCATCAGGGGCATTCTTAATCACCATATTGGTGATGTTCCAGTAGCTGCCGTTACATTTTACACCCCAGCTGCCGCTGGGCTGGCCCGAACAATCGAGCGTACCACCGGTAAAATTGATCTTGGAGCTGGACGTGCCGCTGTTCAGCAACTGCAGCGTAGCTGTTAGCTTAATAGTACCACTAACGGTAATAATATCACCGGCTTTCGCATTGGCAATGGCTGTCTTTAAGGCCGATTCGGTTGTAACTGTCGTGTTAGTTTCTGTAGTAGCGGAGTGGTCTGATGGATCAGCAGGCAGTTCGTGGTTCTTTGCGCAGCTGGCAAAAAGAATTACTAGCGCCGCCAGGGCGCTGAGATTTTTTTTCATACTTTAAGGCAAGTTTAATCGTTAAAAAAAATGTTCGCTTCTAAATTTAGCACTTGTACCAAATTGTTAGAGTTAGATGTTAACATTAATTTGTGCAATCGTTGCCGGTATCGATTGCACTTTGCCTGCAGTATTTTAATAACAGTATAAACCACATTTGTAAAGGCAGAAGGCAGAAGGCAGAAGGCAGAAGGCAGAAGGCAGAAGGCAGAAGGCAGAAAGAATGCCCTCAGCGCAAGATCGGTATTAATCTCGAAGTACGCGAGCCATGTTTGCCGTTTGCCGTCTGCCGTTTGCCGCCTAGAACTCCTTCCCATCTATATTGTATAAATTATAATCCGTCATAGGCGCATCGGTATAACCCAGGTTTCTGCCCATGGTTATTACCTGTCCTCGATGATATGTACTATGGTTGGCCACCTGCATAATGTATTCGAAATTCCTGAAGTCGCAGCTGAACCAGGGGCTTTCAATAAAGGTCCTTTCCTGCACGGTTTCATCGGTCATACTACTGATAAAGGTGGCCAGTTCGCCGGAGGTTTTCAGCAATGTATCAAATACGTCTTGCAGGCTGCCAGTAAATTCACTATAAGGCAGTTGATCCTGTTTTTTAATTATAGTAAGCCAGTAACGTTCTGTTTGCCAAATGTGTAGCAGGGTAAGCCTGATACTGGGAAAGCTGCTGGCCACTCCCTGTTCCAGATCGGCCGCCGGTTTGCTTTTCAACCATCTTACCAGCGTGGTGTTTGCCCACAGGTTGTAATTCGCATAGTTCTTCATTAAATAGGCAATCGCCGTATCTGCTGTGGCCGGGGCCATGTATTGGGTTGTCATATTTGTTGTTTTTTATTGGTACAAAGTAAAATATGGGTAGTGACAACAGTATGTCAGCAGGATGGAAAAAAAGGGCGGGGGTTTTATATTTAAGAAATGTATATTATCTTGGCAGCTAATCATTATATCTATGAAATCCATTACGTTAATCCTGTTTACCCTCGTGTCTTTCATACAAGGATATGGTCAGGCTGCCGGCGGGCAGGAATTTGGGGAGGATATCAGATCCTGGTTGAAGCTGGGTGAACACAAGGTTGACCTTATGTCTGTAAAGCAATCGCTAACCCCCCGGCAGGTTGAACTCAGCAACAAGGTGATGAAGGCCATGCAAAAGAATGCACTCTGGGTGCGTGACTCTCTTCCAAATGTTACCGATTCTACGCTCATCTACGAAAAGTTTGGCTTATCAAAAGCGGAGTTCGACGAATACCTTCTTTCCGGTGAAAAAAAGAGCACCCCCGAGCTGGTAAAAACAGGGGAAGAAACCCTGGTGATAACCCGTAAAAAGAATAACCTCGTTTTTACAGGCACCGGCCGGTTAAAAGTGCTGGACTCTTTAAAATTCAATACTGCCCTGAACGAACCCCTGTATAATAGCAAGGAGCTGGAGTTGAGTAATAAGTCGGGTGTTGATAACAGTGATAATCCTTTTAAGAGTCCCTGGAACGGCTACCATTTTACCTACGAGCATTATGGCGATGTGACGGACAATGATCCCAAAAACCTCACCGCC
>JAJKIL010000314.1 GCA_021154515.1 Niastella sp.
AAATAAGTAGAATCCACGCTGGTTTGCAGCCAGGTCCTTTGTGCGGGAGTTAGTGGTTTGGTGGCCACCAGCATATCTGCCTGGGGCGCCGTTTTAACGCCATCGAAGGTTACGCCCAGTTTATTGTTAAAGAATTTCTCCAGGTTCGGCAACATCGTAAAAACCCCTATGGAGCCGGTAATGGTATTGGTTTGGGCAAAAATACTGTCGGCGTTGCACGATAAATAATAAGCGCCCGAAGCGGCCACATCACCAAAGCTAACCACTACGGGTTTTCCGCCTTTGCGGGCCAGGGTCAGTTCGCGCCACATATTTTCACTGGCCAGGGCGCTGCCGCCACCTGAATTTATGCGCACCACAATTGCTTTTATATTGGCATCGAGGCGGGCCTTGCGGAAAAGCTCGCGATAGGTAACACTGCCGATCAGATCGCGGTCTCCTTTGCCATCGATGATATCGCCCTGCGCATAAATAACGGCTATCTTCTCTTTGCCATCGCGTTTAAAGTCCACCGCTTTGGCATATTTCTGCACGGTAATAAAATTGATCTTGTCGAGCTTTACGCCACCCAGTTTGGTAGCGATCTCATTCTTTACTTCATCATCGTATTTCAGTCCGTCGATCAGTTTATAGGTCACGGCATCTGATGCAAACTGGATCTTGTATTCGTTGGCATATTGATGCAGCGTGGCGGTGTCCAGCTTACGCGCTTCGGCTGTTTGCAGTAATAAACGGTTGTAAAAATCACCCAGCATAACCGATAACTGCAGGCGGTTGGCCTCGGTCATTTGCGTTTCGCGGAAAGGCTCGGTGGCGCTTTTGAATTTGCCTGCGTAAAAGATCTGGGGTTCAATTTCCAGCTTTTGCAGCAGTCCTTTTAAAAAGGCGAGTTGTATGGCAAACCCGCGCCAGTCTACCCCACCTTTGGGGTTACAATATATTTTGTCGGCTATATTACCCACTGAATAAGCGCCCTGGGTAATTACATCACCATAGGCATATATGAATTTGCCGGTGGTTTTAAAGTCAAGGAGGGCATTGCGTATTTCCTGGCTGGCGCCCATACCATTGCCATTGCTGCTGCATTTAAGATAAATGCCTTTTACAGCGCTATCTGATTTCGCATGGCGGATCATGCGCAGCACATCGTACAGGGAGGGTACATCGCCATCTTCCTTATCTGAAAAACGGGCTAACGGATTTTCCACACCAATTTCCGGATAACTACGACCCAGGTCAAGCACCAACACGGCTTTTGCCCCTGTAGTTACCTTTTCCGAGGAGGTCAGCCCTGTTATCAAACCCACAAAAACGAAGAACAAAATGACGCATAACACGAAGAATGCCAGTAGCGAGGCCAGGAATATTTTAAAAAAGCTCTTCATTAACAAATTTATTTTAAACGAAATTCAAAGATATTTGACCCTTCGGGGGAATGCAATATATGAATAAAGTCTTTTTACTGATAGGCGGCAATATGGGCGACCGGTTGCAAAACCTGCACCAGGCCATTACCCTTATATCGGCTACCTGCGGACCGGTAATACAACAATCGGCCGTGTACGAAACTGCTGCCTGGGGCAAAACCGACCAGGCTGCGTTTTTAAACCAGGCGCTGTTGTTAACCACTTCGTTAACTCCGCAGGAGCTTATCACCACCATTTTATCGGTTGAAGAACAAATGGGCCGCCTTCGCATGGAAAGGAATGGCCCGCGGGTGATCGATATCGATATCATCTTTTATAACGATCTGGTTGTGCACGAACCCAACCTTACCATCCCTCACCCGCAATTGCAAAACCGCCGTTTTGTGCTGGTGCCGTTGGTTGAAATAGCGCCGGACTTACTGCATCCCATTTTTCATAAAACGATTACGCAGTTGCTGGAGGAATGTGGGGATGAGTTGGCGGTTGAGAAGTTGTTGATCAGTTGACCAGTTGATCAGTTGACGAGTTAACGAGTTAACAAGTTGACAAGGAAAAAGAAGCTAAGGAGAAATGAAGTAGGCGGTTGATAGAGTTGAAAAGGCTGATAGGGTTGATAAAGGGGTGAAGGATGAGTGAGAGATGAAAATGGGGAGGTATGTTACATTGTCGCGAGCCCTTTCACGTTTCACGTTTCACGTTTGACGCTTCACGACTTGCCATTGAGATCATCCATTCACTATTGATTACGATTCACACATGAAATACCATTTCATTACCATAGAAGGAAATATCGGCGCGGGAAAAACAACGCTGGCCCATTTGCTGGCCAGGCATTACAATGCCCGGTTGATACTGGAAGAATTTGCCGATAATCCCTTTCTGCCCAAATTCTATGAGAACCCGCAGCAATATGCATTCCCGCTGGAACTGTTCTTTATGGCCGAACGCTATAAACAACTGAAGGAACTGATCCATACCAGCGATATGTTTCAGCGCACTACCATCACCGATTACCTGTTCACCAAATGCCTGTTGTTTGCCAAGATCAATTTGCCCGAAGAAGAATACAGGCTGTATCAAAAACTGTTTGAGATCATTCACCAGCAGCTGGTTCAACCCGAACTGCTTATTTACCTGCATGCGCCGGTAGACCGTTTACAGGCCAATATAAAAAAGCGCAACCGTTCCTACGAACAGCATATTCCCGATGAATACCTGCTGAATATTCAGCAAACCTATACGCACTATATAAAGCAGCATAATATAAAAACCCTGTTCATCGATGCCGGCAATGCCGATTTCCTGGGCAATCCCAAACACCTGCAGGTGATCATCGATGCGCTTGACCAGGAGTATGATCAGGGGCAACACTATTTTACATTGCCGTAAAAAGGCAGAAGGCAGAGGGCAGAAGGCAGAAATGGTCTCTGATAGTTCGGAACCCTGCTATTACTCAGACTGGTCGAGTTAGGGGGTTTTCCGTTTCCCGTTTGCTGTTTAACGTTTGCCATTTCACGATTCATTATCACTTCCCCTTAGGGGGCCGGGGGGTTAATACTCGAACTTCCTAAGCGTAGGCGCTTTAAACCACATGGTTGTTACTACCAGCAAGGTCATGGCGCCGCCAAAGATCACGGAAGGAACGATGCCTAATAATTTGGCAGCGGCCCCGCTTTCAAAAGCGCCGATCTCATTGGATGAGTTAATGAACATGGAGTTTACTGCTGAAACCCGCCCGCGCATTTCATCGGGCGTTTTTAATTGCAGAATGGTACCGCGTATTACCACACTGATGCCATCCAGCGCGCCGCTCACCAGTAAAGCAAAGAAGGAAAGCCAGTAAATAGTAGAGATCCCGAAAATAATAATGCTCAGGCCAAAACCGGCTACCACAAACAACAACAACATACCCTGCTTTTTACGAAGCGGGAAGAATGTTAGTGTTAAAATGATGATCATGGAACCGATATCAGCCGCTGCATTCAACCAGCCAAACCCAATGGCGCCTACATGCAAAATATCCCCCGCAAAAAACGGGATCATAGCGGTAGTGCCACCAAACAATACAGCCAGCATATCGAGCGATAAAGCGCCCAGCAATTCTCTTGTTTTAAAAACATATCTCACCCCTTCCTTTACGCTTTCCCAGGTAGCCTGGCCTTTATTGGAATGTACAATGGGTTTGCGTTCTATCTGGAACAGCGCGATGGCTGCAATGGCTATATACAGCATTATCAACAGAAAGGTTCCGGTATAACCTGTATAGGCAACCAGGAAACCGGCTGAAGCATGCCCCAGTACAGAAGCCGTTAACCAGGTAGTAGAACTCCAGGTAACCGCATTGGGCAAAATAGTTTTAGGCACCAGCTGCGCTAAAATAGAACTGGTGGCTGGTCCGGAAAATGAACGCACCACACCGGTACAGAACATCACCCCGTAAATAGCAAATTGAACGAATTTCTTTCCCAGGCTCAATTCAGTATGCTGGAACGTAATAAAAAGAAAGGCAGCAGAACAGAGGAAATAAAATACAAGCATCTTTAAAAGAAGGGTACGCTTGTCGCTTTTGTCAACCACATGTCCCGAATACAAAGCCAGTGAAATGGCAGGAACGGCTTCTGATAATCCTACAAATGCAAGGGCCAGCGGATTTTTAGTGAGTTGGTACATCTTCCAGCCTATTACGGTAGCAATCATACGCATACCCATGATGAAAAAAAACCGCTGAATAATAAACAGGCGAAACTCTTTTATGCGTACTGAAACAAAGGGACTTGACTGATCATTGGCTACCGGATCGGCTGACATGCTATAACAATTTGACGTTCAACAAACCTATAAATCGATGGCAAAAGTAACTGTTATTGCTTATATGTACCGGGCACAAAATTAAAATCAATTTGAACCAATTCATTCCGGCAGTTGTATAGCCAGTATTCCACATATATAATTTGGCACCAATAAGCCCATTAGAATAACATTATATTCTATCACAGTAGTAGAATAAATTATAAAAGTGGTAATTTCAACTTCCTGTTTAATACTAATACAATGGCAAGCATTATAGACCTGGTAGGCAATACCCCGATGGTAGAGATCAAACAGCTCAATCCCAATCCGAATGTGACTATTTATGCCAAGCTGGAAGGGGATAACCCCGGGGGTAGTGTGAAGGACCGGCCGGCATTGAATATGATCAAATCGGCGCTGGAACGGGGCGACATAAAACCAGGGTCAAAACTCATTGAGGCAACCAGTGGAAACACCGGTATTGCCCTGGCCATGGTGGCCACGTTATTCAACCTTGATATTGAGCTGGTAATGCCTTCCACCTCCACCCGCGAAAGAACGCTTACCATGGAAGCCTACGGGGCCAAAGTAACGTTATTAGACAGCATTGAAAAATGCCGCGATTATGCTGAAGAAAAAGCAGCCACCGGTGAATTCGTGATCCTGAACCAGTTCTCTAATCCTGATAATTATAAAGCCCACATTAAAACCACCGGTCCCGAAATATGGCGTGACACCAACCAGGGTATCACCCATTTTGTAAGCTCTATGGGTACTACCGGCACTATTATGGGCTGCTCCATGTTCTTTAAAGAGAAAAATCCTGCTATTCAAATAGTAGGTTGCCAGCCAACGGAAGACTCCTCCATCCCCGGTATTCGCCGCTGGCCCAAGGAATACCTGCCCAAGATCTTTGATCCCAGCCGGGTTGACCGCATCATCGATGTATCGCAACAAGAGGCTACGCTTACTGCCCGCCAACTGGCCAAGGTAGAAGGCGTTTTTGCCGGTATGAGCAGTGGCGGCGCCGCTTCTGCTGCCTTCAGACTGGCCAAAGAACTTAAAGAAGGCGTTATTGTATTCATCGTTTGCGACCGGGGCGACAGGTACCTGAGCAGCGACCTCTTCGGGCAATAATCGCACGGTTTTTGTATATTTAGGTTAAGCCTGATTGACCTATGCAAAAATTTAAGCCGTTACTAATTGAATTGATCTGGTTGGGTCTCATTCTGAACGCAACCGTGTTCGTCACTATATTTGTATTTGGCTGGACTTTCCTTAGCAATAATTTTGACATTCGCCTGCACGAAACCTATTTTACCATTTCTTCCTGGAAAATAGTGTTACCGCTTTATGTATTCTTTGCTTTCTTTATTTACCTGGTAAAAGAGATCCGGCATCAGTTTACCCGCAAGACATCGAATGTGATTATGTTGGTGGCAGGGTCCATTCTCATCCTGTTGATAGCCACCATCAACAAGCAGATAATTATTTCTGAAATGGTGTATTTTGGCGGGTCTGCCGTCTTCCCGCCCCTGTCGGCGATGAGCGAAACGCAGTTGAAAAAGGCCATTAGTCCGGCCATGCACGTAGTATCCAATTCATTGACGGTAATACAATTCCTCGTCACCGGCTGCCTGTTGTATGTAGCATTTAAAATGGGAAACAATCACATTGCGCAGGTTAAAAATAACCCTACTCCCACTAACATTTCAAATACCACCAATAATAGCAATGGCAAATCATCTAAGGTGCAAGCATCACAGATAAAAGTAAAAGAAGAATTAAAAGGAAAATAAATTGTTCATCGAGCCATTTCAGTTCCCATGTTGTATCGGCTAAGCCGAGACCGCAACGAGGTTTCTGCTTTGCCCGCCGAAGCTTTAGCGTAGGAGGGCCCTCTGCCTTTTGCCGTCTCAAACTTCCGCAGTTGTAGGATCTATAATCGCCTTCACCCTGCTTATTTTATTGGCTGGAAATCCCGACTGGTTTGCATGTTGCTTAATAGTAGCTTCATCCGGTGCGTTATAGATGCAATAGATCTTATTATCGGTTACATAACTGTGCACCCATTGTATTTGCGGACCCATATCCATTAAAACACCGCAGGAGGTTTGTGCAGCTTCGTGTAGTTGTTCGGGTGAAAGGTCCCCGGCCCCGGGCATTTCCCTTTCAATAACGAATTTTGGCATAGCAATTAATTTCTTATCAAGTTAATGCATTCTTGCTACCCAAAAAACTGATCGCGGACAGGAAACGGTTACAGAGGGTTGCCGCAACAAGGCTTGTATCATGTAACTTGTACCCTGTATCCTGTACCTTGTACCTTGTACCTTGTACCTTGTACCTTGCGCCTTGTACCTTGTAACTTGTATCTTATGCCTTATTACTTTATTCCCGAATCTTTCAATTCTTCGATCTTTTTCCGGTCACCTACGATCCATACAATATCGTCCCATTCAAAAATGGTAGTGGAATCAGGGTTCAGAATGCGCTGGCCATTGCGCTCTATGCCCACTACCAACCCATTGGTAGCCTCCCTGATGCCGGAATTGCGCAGGGTCTTTCCGCGTACCCCAATATGTTCATCAACAATAACCCTGGTAAGCGTGATCTCTTCCTGCCCGTTCTTAGCTGGCAGGATCGCCGATTCCAGAATGGAACGGAATTGCTCCAGCTGCACATCGGTACCAATCACCGCGATCTTGTCGAAGGGATATAATACATCGGTGCGCTCTGGCGCCGTAATGGTAATGGAGCCACGTTCAATATAAGCGATGTTGATGCCATATTGTTCCCGCCAGGCCAGTTCCTTCAGGGATTTACCCACCACGGTACTCTCGGCCGGCATGGTAAAATAGGCCATGTGCGCATCCCAGGGCGTTAGATCGCCGGAAGCGGAGCTTTGCATTTGTTCCCGCTGATTCAAATTCGTTAAAAAGCGCTTTTCAATCCGCGCATAAAACGAATTCAACCGGCGCGAGAACACCAGCAGCACGACCACAATTAAAGGTAGTATGGCCACAAAAGCGATAAATGTGCTGAACAACTGGTCAACCATAAATCCCACCAGCACCACAAGCAATAAGTTGCGTACCACTTCCAGCATTACCAGCGGACCATGATTATATTTTTTATCGAGCCATAAATTCCGGTACGAGAGGGAATGCATTTTACGAATAGCCAGTGCCCATAAGAACGGCGCTGTTGCCACCAGTGTTATTACAATGGTTATTATGCTCGACAATACATCTCCATGTACACTTGCTTTTACAAAGGGTAGCAAATACCTGCCGGATAAAAATATCATGGCAATAACGATCACCGAATTGGTGGCCATCAGCATCAGGTACGATCGCAATACAATGCGCCATTCGCTTTCGGCCTGTATGGTTTGTGCACCGGTGCTGTACTGGTTAATGGCCATTCGCCATTTTACAGGCAGTTTGGGCGCCAGCCAGTTGAAGAACGGATCGGCCAGCCTGATCATATACGGCGTGGTAAATGTGGTGATCACCGAAACGCCCACGGCTATCGGGTATAAATAATCGCTGGTCACTTGTAGCGTCAACCCCAGGGTGGCAATGATAAATGAGAACTCCCCTATTTGCGCCAGGCTCATACCCGCCTGCAGCGATTGTTTTAATGGCTGACCCGATAACAGGGCGCCAAACGTTACATTGATCGTTTTACCCAGTATTACCACAAATGACAGTATAAACACCGGCCCGATGTATTTCATCAACATATCCGGTTCAATCAGCAACCCTACCGATACAAAAAATACCGCGCCGAATAAATTCTTTACTGGTTGAACCAGGTGTTCTATCTTTTCGGCCTGCGGCGTTTCAGCCAGTATAGATCCCATAATAAAAGCGCCTAACGGGGCAGAAAACCCGGCATACGTGGCAGCTACCACCATCAGCAAACACAACCCCAATGAAATAACGAGCATGGTTTCGTCATTCATTATTTTACGACCCCATTTCAAAAATCCGGGGATCAGGAAAATACCGGAGAGGAACCACAGAAACAAAAAGAAGACAAGCTTTAATACCGAATACAACATTTCCATTCCGGCAAACTCCCGGCTTACTGCCAGGGTAGAAAGCACGACCATCAGCAATACAGCCATCAGGTCTTCCACCACCAGTACGCCTAATACCACACTGGCGAATTTTCTTGTCTTTACACCCAGTTCATCAAATGCCCGTATAATGATAGTTGTTGAAGAAATAGCAATGATGCCACCGAGGAAAATACAATCCATAAAAGGCCACCCCATCAGCTTACCGGTTACAAACCCTAACCCCACCATAC
>JAJKIL010000315.1 GCA_021154515.1 Niastella sp.
AATGCACAGGTATCCATCCTGGAAGAAGAGATCAAAAAGCGGGATGCTAACTTCAGCAAACCCTTATATATACTGGAGCAACAGAAGATCGGGTTAGAATCTGATCTGCTGGCTGCAGCTATCAAACATACATTCGCAGGACTCATTCTTGCCAACCAAACCAAACGCGAACCAGCGCCTTTAAGCAAGCTGACGATCGGGTTGGAATGCGGTGGCAGCGATGGTTTCTCCGGGATCTCAGCCAACCCCGCTATCGGTTATACCTCCGATCTGCTGGTAGGCCTCGGCGGTTCAGTTATTTTGTCTGAATTTCCTGAACTGTGCGGTGTGGAACAAGGCCTGAGCGATCGTTGCGTACAGGTTGACATCGCCAAAAGGTTCTCGACCCTGATGAAGACTTACAATGCCAGAGCGGTGGCCGTAGGCAGTGGTTTCGATATGAACCCTTCACCCGGTAACATCAAAGACGGTTTGATCACCGATGCGATCAAATCGGCCGGTGCTGCTAAAAAGGGCGGTACCTCACCCGTAACCGATGTACTGGATTATCCTGAAAAAGTAAGAAAACCAGGTTTGAACCTGCTGTGCACACCCGGTAACGATGTGGAATCAACCACAGCCGAAGTAGCCAGCGGTGCTAATATCGTATTGTTCACTACCGGTTTGGGAACACCTACAGGCAACCCCATTGCCCCGGTGGTTAAATTATCGAGCAATACCGTGTTGTATAACAAAATGCGCGATATCATCGATATCAATACAGGAACCATCATTGAAGGCGAAGAAACCATTGAGCAGGCTGGTGAGCGCATCCTGGATTATGTGATAAAAGTAGCCAGCGGTGAACAGGAGATCAGTGCGGTACGTCATGGTCAGGACGACTTCATTCCCTGGAAAAGAGGAGTTTCTCTTTAATGAATATAAACTTTAAAAAATAGTCGGCAATGGTGAATAGTCACGAGCTATTCACCATTGACCATTTACCATTCACCATGAAAAAGTTTGTTGACGAGCACTTTTTATTGCAAACACCCACTGCGCAGAAGCTGTATCATGAGTTTGCGAAGCAAATGCCCATTATAGATTACCATTGTCATTTGCCCCCCGATCAAATTGCCAATGATACCCAGTTTCAGAACTTAACCCAGGTATGGCTGTATGGCGACCACTACAAATGGCGCGCTATGCGTACTGCCGGTGTTAATGAAGACTACATCACTGGTGGCAAAAGCGACTACGAGAAGTTTGAAAAATGGGCCGCTACCGTTCCTTATACATTACGCAACCCATTATACCACTGGACGCACCTGGAACTGCAACGCTACTTTGGGGTAAACGACATCCTCGATTCAAAAAGCGCTAAAAAGGTTTACGACGAGTGTACAGCCAAACTGCAAACAAAAGAATTCTCCGTTCGCAGTTTGTTGAAGAAGATGAATGTAAAGGTGGTATGTACAACCGACGATCCCATCGATAACCTCGGGTATCATAAAAAAATAAAAGCCGATGGCTTTGAAGTAAAAGTGTTGCCCGCATTCCGCCCCGATAAGGCCATGAATGTGGATGATGCCGCTACTTTTAACGCCTATGTAGGTAAAGTAGAAGCGGCGGCCAATACATCAGTTGGCAGCTATGCCGATTACCTGAAAGCGTTAAAAAAACAGCACGACTTCTTCGCAACCATGGGTTGTTCCGTAAGCGACCATGGTCTGGAGCAGATCTATGCGGAAGATTATACCGAAACAGAAATTAAAAATGCATTCGATAAAATAAGAAGCGGTAAAGAGTTGTCTCTTGAAGAGAACCTGAAATTCAAATCAGCCATGTTGGTGGAATTTGCCCGCTGGGATTGGGAAAAAGGCTGGGTGCAACAATACCACCTGGGTGCGCTGCGCAACAACAACAGCCGCATGCTGAAACAACTCGGTCCCGATACCGGTTGGGATTCGATCGGCGATTTTTCACAAGCCCGACAGTTGTCTAAATTCCTGAACAAACTCGATACCAATAACCAACTGGCAAAAACCATTCTGTACAACCTGAACCCTGCCGACAACGAGTTGATGGCTACCATGATCGGTAACTTCAACGACGGCAGCGTGGCCGGAAAGGTACAGTTCGGATCAGGCTGGTGGTTCCTCGATCAGAAAGATGGCATGACCAAACAGATCAATTCCCTCTCCAACATGGGACTGTTGAGCAAGTTTGTAGGGATGCTGACCGACTCAAGAAGTTTCTTATCTTTCCCCCGCCACGAATACTTCCGCCGCCTGCTGTGTAACATGTTTGGCGATGATGTAGAAAATGGCGAATTACCTGCCGACATCGATTGGATAGGCCAGGTGATCCAGGACATTTGTTTTAACAACGCTAAAAACTACTTCAACTGGTAATGGGCAATGTGTTAAGCTTTGGCGAATTACTGTTAAGGTTATCGCCAGATACCGAAGGCCAATGGTTGGCAAATGCATCGATGCCCGTACACGTAGGTGGTGCCGAATTGAATGTAGCCCGTGCCCTGGCCCTTTGGAAAATACCGGTAAAATACATGACCGGGTTACCCGATAATTATTTATCACATCAGATAGTAAGGTCACTGCAGCAAAGTAATATCGATACATCTGCCATTCAATATGGCGGACACCGTATTGGTACTTATTACCTGCCGCAGGGGCTGGATGTAAAGAATGCGGGTGTTATTTACGACCGTGCCGATTCTTCCTTTGCCCGTTTGCAAAAAGGCACTATCAACTGGGACGCCATCCTTGAAGGTGTAAGCTGGTTCCATGTAAGTGCTATCTGCCCGGCATTGAATGCCGACGCAGCCGATGTGTGCGAAGAAGTAATGCAGGTATGTAATAAAAAAGGCATTACCGTTTCAATCGATTTGAATTACCGCGCCAAATTATGGCAATACGGTGTGCCGGTGCATGAAGTGATGATGCGGCTGGCCCCTTACTGCGACCTGATCATGGGCAATGTATGGGCTGCCGAAAAAATGCTGCAGATCCCTGTTCACCCCGACCTGGTTACCACCGATACAAAAGAAATGTACCTGGAGCAGGCGCTGGTAACATCACAACAGATCATAAAGCAATACCCACGCTGCAAAGCAGTGGCCAATACCTTCCGCTTCGATCATAATGGCATTTTATATTATACCACTTTATATACCCATTCGCAATTGCATGTTTCATCGGTATACACCACTGAAACGGTAGTTGATAAAGTAGGTAGCGGTGATTGTTATATGGCTGGTTTGATCTATGGCTTTTACAAAGAACAACCGGCACAGGATACAGTGGAGTTTGCAACAGCCGCCGCATTTCAGAAATTGTTCATTAAAGGGGACGCTACCAATAAAACGGTAGCCCATATAACCGCTACTATTAAAAAAGCATGATGAATCAACAGGATATCATAAGTCAGATCACGCAACAGAAAATGTTGCCGCTGTACTTTAACAAGGATAAGGAAGTTAGCATTGATGTGTTAAAAGCATTGTATGCAGCCGGCATCAAAGCCGTTGAGTATACCAATCGTGGAGCAGAGGCCATTGCCAACTTTAAAGAGATGCGCAAAGTGGTGAACGATAGCATGCCCGGCATGCTGTTGGGCATTGGAACCGTAAAAACAACGGCCGATGCAGAATTATTCATTAATGCCGGTGCAGATTTTATTATTAGTCCTGTAGTATATCCGCCGGTAGCCAAAGTGGTGCAGGACGCCGGTTTATTATGGATCCCCGGTTGTTTAACACCCACAGAGGTTTTCACCGCCGAAATGAATGGCGCTAAAATGGTGAAGATCTTCCCGGGCAGTGTGGTAGGACCCTCTTATATTTCAGCAATTAAAGAATTATTCCCGGGTATCTTATTTATGCCTACCGGTGGTGTTGATACCACTGAGAAGAGCATAAAGGAATGGTTCGATAATGGCGTGTGTGCAGTAGGGATGGGTAGCAAGCTGATTAGTAAAAGCGTTCTGCAGAACAAGGAATACGATAAGCTGACAAAGCAAACGAAAGAAGTGCTGGAGATACTAAACAACATCAAATAAAATTGAAATGGCTTGCCACGTTCCCGGAATGAGGCACGTCTTTCTATCCTAAAAGGACCTGACATGCAAGCTATAGCGAAAGAAAAAGGACCTACCATCCAACAATCTATTGGGAAATACCGGTGGACGATCTGTGGTTTGGTGTTCTTTGCCACTACGATAAATTACCTCGACCGCGCTGTTATCAGTTTATTGAAAGAAACCTTTACCAATGACCTGCATTGGAACGATGCCGACTACGCCAATGTGGAGATCGCTTTTAAAGTGGCCTATGCCGTTGGTTTATTATTGGCCGGCCGGGTGATAGATAAAATGGGTACCAAGATGGGGTATGCTGTAGCCACGGCTTTATGGAGCGCGGCCGCCGTAGCCCATGCCGCCGTGAATACCGTGTTTGGTTTTGGTGTAGCCCGTTCTTTTTTGGGCGTGTTTGAAGCAGGTAACTTTCCTGCCGCCATTAAAACAGTGGCCGAATGGTTCCCTAAAAAAGAAAGAGCGCTGGCGACAGGTATCTTTAACTCCGGGGCCAATGTAGGCGCTATAGTAGCGCCGATAGCCGTTCCGTACATAGTGGTATCATTAGGCTGGCATTGGGCATTCATTCTTACCGGTGCATTAGGTTTTTTATGGTTGATCTTGTGGTTTATTTACTATGAAATACCAAAGAAACAAAAAAGAGTTTCCCAGGCTGAATATGATTATATCCATAGCGATAAAGACGAAACACCTGTACTGGAACAGGTAAAACCCAGCGTATCCTGGATCAAACTGCTCAGCTACAAACAAACCTGGGCATTTGCCATTGGTAAGCTGCTTACCGACCCCATCTGGTGGTTCTATCTCTTCTGGTTACCCGATTTTTTGAACAGCCAGTACGGATTAAAAGGAACTGCCGTATCATTACCCGTAGCAGTTGTATATTCAATGTCAACTATAGGTAGTGTATTGGGCGGCTGGTTACCCATGAAATTGATCAACTCTGGCTGGGCGCCTTTTAAAGCCCGTAAAACCTCCATGCTCATTTATGCCTTCTTTGTTATTCCCATCATTTTTGCACAAATGGCCGGTAACGTAAATATGTGGTGGGCCGTTATCGTAATTGGTATCGCCGCTTCTGCTCACCAGGCATGGAGTGCTAACATCTTCACCACAGTAAGTGATATGTTCCCCAAGCATACAACCGGTTCGGTAACAGGTATTGGTGGTATGTTTGGCGCCGTGGGTGGTATTTTGTTATCTGCCGCTGTACAAAAGAACATGTTTGTGTACTACCGCAATCTTGGACACATTGAAACTGCATACTACATCATGTTTGCGGTGTGTGGCGGCGCTTACCTGTTAGCCTGGGTCATTATGCACTTCCTGGTGCCAAAGATGAAACGCGTAGAACTATAAGAATTTTCTTTTAATATGTACAACGGGGAAGGGAACCTAAAAGGTCCCTTCCCCGTTGTTTTTAAAAAACCTTTTGCGGCTATAAATACCCGCCCGATCATATTAAAACTGCATTAGATCATTTTCAATAAACAGGCAATAAAATGCCTAAAAAAACCGCAATTAGGGCAAAATTTAACCCACCTCATTGTAAAAATTTAAAAAAACTGAATCTATTACTAATAACTGTTCGTTATTCAGCGGAATTATGTAAATTAGAAATATTCATTCATTCAATAAATCAGCTGTTATGGAAAGAGCCTACAAATGCTGTCAATCCTGCGGTATACCTATGAAACGGGATTCCGGTGGCACTCATGCAGACGGGACCAGAAGCACGATGTATTGCAGTCACTGTTTTCAGGATGGAAAATTCACGGTGCGCAACATTACAGTTGATGATATGAAAGAACGGGTAAAGGGAAAATTAAAAGAAGTTGGCTTTCCTGGTTTCCTGACTGGCCTTTATACCCGTAACATACACAAACTGGAGCGCTGGAAATCACATCCCCTTGCTATTGAATAATTTATCTGAAGCAAGGCGTTTTTATGAACGCTGATTCAAAGCAATTCTTCACCCATTAAATTCTCTTGTGCTATTCCTCAGTGAATAGTAATATACTCACTTGTGCAGTTTCTGGTCTCAGAGCTGTCATCCTGTTACGTCAGTGGTTCAATCTTTATTGGCAAGGCTTCCGAATTGCGAAGAGGTAGATTATAGTCAGGGTAATGTAATTAAGGCATCCCTTGCTTATTGTCGTCTATTGTCTATTGTTTTCCTTCCATCCTTTGAACTGGATGAGATCGTCAAAATGAAAGGATAATCCTTTTTTCAACACAATGGCAGTGCGCAGGTATAACCAGCGGCGCAGGAGCGGCATGTGATGCCAGTTGCGGATCTGTTTTTTGAAGTTATGCTGCAGTTCGGTTACCAGTAACTTTTTATCAAGCTCCCCGTTTTCCTGAACTGCTTTTAACAGTTTCAGCGAAAGAATACCAACAGCAGCGCCCAACATAAATAACAGGTTCCATTGACCGCGGCCAAATAAATGAATAACAAAATGGCTGGTAAAGAAGTCGGCCAGTAAACCACCCGCCAGGGGAGCGGTGGCAGAAAATACAGCGGTAACAATATTCTTGGTAACCAGGTACACAATGCCTTCATCGGCAGGCGCCAGTTTTAACCCAATATTTTGAAGGGCCAGTGTAATGCCGGCGTTGGAAGCGCCCATCAACATATGCATGATGACCAGCAGAGGCAACAGTACAACGGCATTCATAGCGCCAACTACCGACCAAAGCATGATGCAGCCAATGTAAACCGGGGCACAAATGCGAATGATGGTTTTATTGCTAAAGCGATCTGAACACCTGCCCCATAATTTTATAGATGTGATGCTGCTTACCTGGCCAACTATGTTTAAGCTGATAACATAAAACAGCGGCAGGCCCAGGGTCTTCATCATGTATACCGAAAAGAAAGGCGTTACCAGGTTAAAAGCGAAGATCCAAATGGAATTAAAGACCAACAGCTTTCGGAAATTGTGTACAGTAAGCGGTTTGCTGAACAGCTTTACAATATTATCATGGATAGGTTTAGACTTAGGTTCGGGCGTACGGGCCAGGGCATATACCCCCCACATGCCGGCAATGCCACTGAAAATAAACATCCCCGCATAAGCCATGATCTCATGCGTTGGATGATGCCCCTTGATATAATCAACGCTCATGGCAATACACAGGCTGAGTGTAACATTCAGGATCTGCATCAGACGGCTGCGGTGCGAAAAATAGCTGCCCAGTATTTGTTGTGGAATAAGATCGCGCATCCAGGAGTTCCAGCTGCCGCCGGCAATGGAAGCAAACAGGCATTGGAACGATAATAAGAAGATCAGCGAAGAAACGCTGGCAATGTTTGAGAATAATAAAGGAATGATACCAATAACCAGTAATGGGATGCGTGCGCAGAAGGCGGCGGTTACCGTAATGGCGCGCCGGTTATTGAAACGCTGTACCAGCCACACAGATACCAGTTGAAATATATTGGTGAAAGTGGGTAGAGCTGCCAGCACCCCAATCTGTACGTTGGACGCGCCCATGTATAAGGCTATGGCAACCAGGAAGGTACCTGCTGTTAAAACGTTCATGGTCTCTGTAGCAAGACCATCTTTTAATATCAGGTGCAACCCGGACTTTACCTGGTTGTTGGTTAATTGATCAGATGGTAAAAGTTTCATCACACGATCTCTTTGGATGCAAATAGATGCAATAATAAACGCACCACAAAGGAACGCATTATATCTGTGGATATTATTACAGGGAGCTACTTAGTATAACATAAAACTATTATTTAACAAAAAGGCATCCACCATTTGGCGGATGCCTGCGTATAATTGCCGACGACTGATTGTTAATGTTTAACTTTCAAACTTTTCGGTGCTTGCTTTCACATTGGCATCTTCCTCTGCGATCTTACTAAGTAAGCTATCACAAACTTTTTCTTCTGCCAGTGTTTGATCGAGCAGCTCAGCGCAATCATCATGACCCATTGTACGGGCTAACTGTACCAAACCACCGTAAGTTGCTATTTCGTAGTGTTCAGCTTTTTGTGCTGCAAAAATTAAACCTACATCCCGTTGTGCACTTCCATCATCAGTTTCATCGATGATATCGGCGCCTTCATCAACAATGCCTGCCATAGCCGGGCATTTCAATGCTTTGGGTTCTTCACCCAACAGGCGGAATACATTTTCAATGCGGGTTACATGGTTAATGGTTTGTTCCAGGTGATCGTTAAATGCTTGTTTTAATCTGGTCGATGTAGCGGCGTCAGACAGCTTGGGTAAGGTTTTCACCAGCTTCTTTTCTGCCCAGTAAACATCCTGTAGTTGCTGCATAAAAAACTGATGCAGTTTAGAGTCGGACGTAACTACAGAACGTTGGATTCCTGTGTTAGTTTGCATTGCCATAGAGAAAGTATTTTAGGTATTAATTACGTTAAGGGTCGGGATGATTTTTCTTTTAACAGTGTGCTTGCATAGATAAGTTTGCAATTCTTATACCCTCTGGAACGAGTGTAATGAAGGCGGAACTTCG
>JAJKIL010000316.1 GCA_021154515.1 Niastella sp.
AAATTCCTGTATAGCGATCACGACATTTTTTTGCGTGAGCTCATCAGTAATGCCGTAGATGCTTCCCAGAAATTGAAAACCCTTTCTTCCATAGGAG
Source organism: Niastella sp. (assembly GCA_021154515.1). Classification (GTDB taxonomy): domain Bacteria; phylum Bacteroidota; class Bacteroidia; order Chitinophagales; family Chitinophagaceae; genus Niastella. The sequence continues at coordinate 98 of JAJKIL010000316.1, forward strand.
AGGCTAAAGGGGAAGTGGGCGAGCTGATGATTGAAGTAAAGCTCGATGAAGAAGCAAAAACCATCACCATTTCCGACCGGGGCATCGGGATGTCGGCGGCTGAAGTGGAAAAGTATCTGAACCAGGTGGCTTTCAGCGGTGCGGAGGAGTTTGTAAAAAAATACAAAGGACAGAACGAGAACGCCATCATTGGTAAGTTTGGTCTGGGTTTTTATTCAGCCTTTATGGTGAGCGATAAAGTGGAAGTGTTCACCAAAAGTTTTAAAGAAGAGGCGCCGGCTGTTCGCTGGGAGTGCGATGGCAGTCCCGAATACATGCTGGAAGAAACCAGCAAAACGGATCGTGGTACTGACATTGTATTATACATCAATGAAGAAAGCGCTGAGTTCCTGGATCCCGAGCGCATTCGTGGCATCCTGCTCCGTTTCTGTCGCTTTTTGCCTATACCCATTTATTTCCGTCATAAGAATGAAGAAGCAGATGCGGGTCCCATCAACAATACCCAGCCAGCCTGGAAGAAAAAACCTGCTGAACTGACCGCTGAGGATTACCAGAATTTTTATAAAGAATTGTACCAGTATAACGAACCTCCGTTGTTCTGGATCCACCTGAATGTGGATTATCCATTCAACCTCACCGGTATCCTGTACTTCCCCAAAATAAAACAGAGCTACGAAATTCAAAAAGACAAGATCCAGCTTTACAGCAACCAGGTATTTGTTACCGATGAGGTGAAGGATATTGTACCGGAGTTCCTGATGTTGTTACATGGGGTAATTGACAGTCCGGATATTCCATTGAACGTAAGCCGCAGCTACCTGCAGGGCGATCCCAATGTGAAGAAGATCAACAACCACATCACCAAGAAGGTGGCCGATAAACTGGAAGAGTTATTCAATAAGGAAAGAAAAGAGTTTGAAGGCAAGTGGGACAGCCTGGGTCTGTTTGTGAAGTATGGAATGATGACCGATGACAAGTTCATGGAAAGAGGTAACAAATTCCATTTGTTTGAAATTGCCGGTAATGTTGAAGGGGAGAAGAAATTCTATACCCTGGAAGAATTGCGCATGGCAACTGAAACCCTGCAAAAGAACAAGGATGGAAAACTGGTTATTTTGTACACTACCGATACGGTGCAACAGGATGCCTACATAAGAGGGGCAGAAGCCAAAGGCTATATAGTGGTGAAAATGGATACCCTCATCGATCCTTCGTTTGTTAACCAAATGGAATCGAAGTGGAACGACGTTACGTTTAACCGGGTTGATGCCGACATCGCCGATAACCTTATTGACAAACAGGAGAACCTGGACAGTGTTTTAAGCAAGGATGATGAAGCTACGTTAAAAGGTTTGTTCGATATAAAAATGACAGGCCTTAGCATGACGGTTGAAGTAAAAGGCCTGAGCACAGAGGCGCCTCCGGTTGTGGCTACCCGCCCCGAGTTCATGCGCCGCATGAAAGACATGGCTTCTATGAGCGGTCCCATGGGAAGCTTCTACGCCAATATGCCCGATGAGGTTACACTGACCGTAAACGGCAACCACCCCATTTATCAGCAGTTGTTGAAGCAGGATGATAAAGCAAAACAGGAGAAGGTAGTACATAACCTGGCCGATCTGGCTTTATTATCACAAGGTTTGCTGAAAGGAAGTAACCTTACCAACTTTATTAATCGTAGTGTTGATCTGATGGGAGCTAAAGATGCTGAAGTAGTAAAGTAGGAACAATTGTAAAAATAAAAAAAGAGCCATCAGTGTTTAAGCTGATGGCTCTTTTTATTTTTATCTGCTTGATTCTTTGTCCTGTCGTAGTAATTCCATTCTTATATACTTACTTAACCTGTCTTTTCATTTGCTAATTTTCCCATTTTTCACATTTGCTTATTAGCAGCTTACTTCCAGCCACCGCCCAGCGCCCGGTACAGTTCTACCATGGCGCTCAGTTGGTCGCGTTGAAGAGTTGCATTAGATAACTCAGCCTGCAGCAGGTTGCTTTGGGCGGTAATCACTTCCAGGTAATCGGCCATGCCGCTTTTGTATAACAGTTCCGCATTGTTGATGGCGCTGTTTAACAAAGTCACCTGGTCGGTGCTGAGCTGATATTGAGTTTTCAGTTTATCAATCTGCACCAGTGCATTGGCCACCTCGCCCATGGCATTGTAAGCCGATTGGCGGAAGGTGATGGCTGCCTCATCGCGTTGCAGTTTGGCCACTTCAAATTGCGTTTTCAACGCCCGGCGTTGAAAGATCGGTTGGGTAACGCCGGCTAAACCTGTTGCAAACAATGATTTTGGGATGTTGAACCATTTGGTGAACTCATAGGCATTCAAACCGCCACTGGCAGTGATGCTTAAAGTAGGGTACAGACTGGCTTCGGCTACGCCAACGCGTGCATTGGCTGATACCAACGCCATTTCGTAGCTGCGTACATCGGGCCGGCGGCTTACCATAGCGGCAGGTATGCCGGTTGATAATTGTTCCCATGCCTTGAATTCCTGCAATTTCATTGTCCGGGCAATAGTACCAGGCTGGTCACCGCTCAGGATGTGGATGGTATTTTCCTGGATGGCGATCTGTTGCTCCAACTGCGGGATCAGGATCTTAGCCGTTTGTTGTTGAGCAGTGGCTTGTTGCACCGCTAACTCAGTGGCCTGACCTGCCTGTTTTTGCAACTGGATGAATTGCACAATGGTATCGCCCAGGCTTACATTACGACGAGCCACAGCCAACTGGGCATCCAGCGTCAGCAGGTTAAAATAGCTGCTGGCAATATTGGCTACCAGGGCAGTTTGCACCGCCCGGCTGGCTTCGTAGGATTGTAAATATTGAGCGTTGGCGGCTTCGCGCTGACGGCGGAGCTTACCCCAAACATCTATTTCCCAACTTAAACCTGCGTTCAGGTTATAGTCTTCCAGGTGTTCTTTACCCAGGAAGTTTTTCAGACTTAAACCATTCAAACTGTTCTTTGATGGGAAGGAGCTGGAGGCTGTTATATTGGCTGAAATGGTAGGTCCCCAGTTCACTTTAGCTTGTTTGGCATAAGAACGGGCTTCATCAACCCGTTTCATGGCCAGTTGAATATCAAAGCTGTTGTCCAATGCATGACTTATCAATGACTGCAGGGTAGGATCGGAAAAGAATTTTTTCCATTCCATATCTGCCACGCTGGAATCAGTAGTTGCGGTAGTACTGGCGAACTGAGTTGGTAAAGAAAGATCTGATCGTTGGTAATCTTTACCCATTCGGCACGCTGCCAGTAACGCCACCAAAGCCAGGGTGGAATAAATAGTGATATTACTTTTACGCATGTATATCCTTATTTAAAATTTCGAACTTTTAAGAATTACCATCCGCCGTAAGCGAATGGTAATTCATGAATGATTTATTATTCGCCGGTTTTCAACTCTCTCAAACCAGGGCGGCCTGTTACTCTCTCCTGCAATGCCTGGAAGATCACAAACAGAACCGGGATGATGAACACACCCAGGATCACCCCGGAAAGCATACCGCCAATGGCGCTCATCCCAATTGAGTGGTTACCGAGGGCAGAGGCGCCATGCGTCCATACCAGTGGCAACAGACCAACGATGAAGGCAAAAGAGGTCATGAGGATGGGGCGTAACCTTAGCCTGGAGGCTTCGAGGGCCGCATCTATCAGTCCCATTCCGTTTCTTCTGCGTTGTACGGCAAACTCCGTAATCAGGATCGCGTTCTTCGCCAACAAACCTACCAGCATGATCAAACCGATCTGCACATAGATGTTGTTTTCGATACCTGCGAAACCAATAAAGGCAAATACCCCTAATACGCCCGTAGGTATGGTTAAGATAACCGACAGGGGCAGAATGTAACTTTCGTATTGTGCTGCCAACAGGAAGTAAACGAACAGGATGCTCAGCAGGAAGATAAAGATCTGCTGGTTACCTGTTTTAATTTCCTCGCGGGTTACACCGGTCCATTCAACCTGGTATCCTCTTGGTAATGCCGTTTTGGCCGTTTCTTCAATGGCCTTGATGGCATCACCGGTACTGAAACCGGGTTTGGGTGAACCGTTGATGGTAACAGCGTTGAACAGGTTGTTACGGGTAACGGTTTCAGGACCGTACACTCTTTTTAACGTTACCAGCGTTTTGGCCGGTACCATTTCGCCCTGGTTGTTCTTTACAAAAATTCCATCTATTGAATTGATATCAGCGCGGAAGGGGGCATCGGCCTGCGCCATTACGCGGTAGTATTTACCAAACCGGTTAAAGTCGGTAACAAAGCTACTTCCGTAATAGATCTGCATGGTTTGCATCAGCTCGCTGATGGATACACCCAGCTGTTTGGCTTTCTGATTATCTACTTCTATAGTGAATTGCGGGTTACCTGCTGCAAAAGTGGTAAACGCAAATCCGATCTCTTTCCGTTGCATCAACGCGCCAATGAACTGCCAGGCAGTACCACCCAGTTTACTGAGCGGGCCGTTGGTGCGGTCCTGCAACATGAACTCAAAACCACTCGCGTTACCAAAACCCTGTACGGTAGGGAAGTTGAAGAAGAAGGCGCTGGCGCCTTTTACCTGGCTTACCTGGCCTATAAGGCCGCCTGCGATCTGGTCAGGGTTTTTAACCGGACCTCTGGAATCGTAATCTTTCAACCGCATGAAACCTGCCGCATAAGGCGACGCGTTTGCATTGCTGAGGAAGTTCAACCCATCGATCACATACAGGTGATTGTAAGCAGGGTTCTGTTTAATGATGCTGTCAATTTGCAGGGTAGCCTGGTGCGTACGGTCCAGTGAGCTACCGGGAGGTGTATTCACCGCAAACAGTACGAAGCCCTGGTCTTCTGTGGGGATAAAGCCGGTAGGCGTTTTCTTCGTTAAATAAAATGCACCGGCAGTAATGAGCACCAACGCAGCGATGGCGACCCATTTGCGGCGTACCAGGAACTTCAGGCTGCGGATGTATCTATCAGTCATTCCATTGAAACCGGCATTGAAGGCAGCATAAAAGCGACCCATAAAGCCTTTTTTACGACCATGGTGTTCGCCGCCTTCTCCTGCATTTTCATTCTTCAGGAACAGGGCGCACAAAGCAGGACTGAGGGTAAGGGCGTTCACCGCCGAAATAAGGATGGCGATGGCCAGTGTAAAGGCAAACTGCCGGTAGAATACACCTGCAGGGCCTTGCATAAAACCTACCGGGATGAACACCGCCGCCATTACTAGTGTAATGGAGATGATTGCGCCGGAGATCTCACTCATTGACTGAATGGTTGCTGCTCTTGCCGGCAGATTGGTGCTCTCCATTTTCGAGTGTACCGCTTCCACCACCACAATGGCGTCATCCACTACCACCCCAATGGCCAGTACAAGCGCGAACAGGGTAAGCAGGTTGATGGTAAAGCCAAACAACTGCATAAAGAAGAACGTACCAATGATAGCCACCGGAACGGCAATAGCAGGGATCAGGGTTGAGCGGAAGTCCTGCAGGAAGATGAACACTACAATGAACACCAGGATGAAGGCAATGATAAGGGTTTCCCGTACCTGGTCAATAGAGGCATCGAGGAACTCCTTGGAGTTGTACATTACTGTGGTCTTAAGCCCCTTTGGTAATGTTTTTTCAAAATTCTTCAGTAGTCTTTCTACTTCGGTCAGGATGTCGTTGGCGTTGGAACCTGCGGTTTGGTAAACGGCGAAACCAGATACCGGATGGCCATCCATGCGGGCGTTGGTTGAATAGGTATAAGAACCAAATTGAACGCGGGCCACATCTTTCAGGCGCAGCATAGAGCCATCGGGATTTGACTTGATGATCATGTTCTCATAATCTTCACCCTGGTTCGACTTTCCTTTATATTTCAATACATACTCAAACACTTCGGCGCTGCTTTGACCCAAACGGCCGGGAGCGGCTTCGAGGTTTTGATCTTTGATGGCGTTCAATACATCCTGGGGCGACAGGTTATTAGCTGCCAGGCGATCGGGCTGCAGCCAGATACGCATGGAGTAATCCTTGGTACCAAATACAAGGGCCTGACCTACACCCGGTACACGTTGTATCTCAGGAATAAGGTTGATCTTGATATAGTTTTCAATAAACAGCTCATCGTATTTTTCTTTGTTGTCGCTGCTGAGCGCCACGAACATGATGATACTGTTCTGTACTTTCTGGGTTGAAATACCTGCCTGTACTACTTCTGCAGGCACCTGGCTAACGGCTTTCGATACGCGGTTCTGTACGTTTACAGAAGCGATATCGGGGTTGGTGCCCTGTTTAAAGTATACAGTCAGCGTCATACTACCATCGTTACTGGAGTTGGAGGTCATGTAAGTCATGTTCTCCACCCCATTGATGGCTTCTTCCAGCGGAGTGGCAACGGAGCGTGCTACTACTTCGGCGTTGGCGCCTGGGTACAGCGCTGTTACCTGTACGCTTGGCGGCGCAATATCAGGGAACAGGGTAACAGGCAGCGTGAATAACGACAGCCCGCCTAACAAAAGCAGTATGATTGATACAACCGTTGATAGGACCGGTCTTTCAATAAATCTTTTTAACATGGGAATTTTTTTGAAAATGAAGTCTGATTTCTGCGGTAAAGGCAGAAAGCAGGAGGTAAGATTGGGATCATCAGGCACAAGAACTCCCTGTAGTCAAAGTATGCCAACTCTGACTTTTCTACGTCTTACTTCCTGCTTCGTGAATTATAGAGGTTTCGCTTTCAGCAAGCTGTCGGCCGAAATTGGCTGCGGTACTATCGCAACACCATCCTGCAGGTTACCAACTCCAGCAAACACGATCTTATCACCGGCTTTCAGGCCATCTTTTACAAAGTAATAGTTGGTTGTTTTACCTGCCACGGTGATGGGTTTGCTAACCACTTTGTTACTGTCACCTACAGCGAAAACAAATACTTTGTCCTGCACTTCGAAGGTAGATTCGATCGGCACGATCATCGCATCTGCAAACTGTTGCGGAATGCGAACCTTTCCGGTATTACCCGTGCGGAGATTACCGCCTGGGTTAGGGAAGGTAGCGCGGAAGCTGATGGCGCCGGTTGTTTTGTCGAATTGTCCTTCAACGGTGCTGATCTTTCCTTTTGAGCCAAATACACTGTTGTCGGCCAGGGCCAGCTCAACCGATGGAACATGCTTTACTTTTTCTTCAATGCTGTTACCGGCAAACTGGTTTTTAAAAGAAAGAAAATCAGGCTCGCTCATGGAAAAGTAAGCATACATTTCACTGATGTCTGAAAGAACGGTGAGTATATCGTCTTTACTAACAAGGCTTCCCTTTTTCTTGGGAATACGACCGATGTAGCCATTGGCGGTTGCTTTCACTAACGTGTAACCGACGTTGATCTGGGCACTGGCCACGGCGGCTTCTGCCTGTTTAACGTTTGCTACAGCAGCGTCGTAAGCGGCTTTGGCGGTTTTGAGTTGAACATCGGAGATCACATTGTGCTCCACCAACGGAGTCAGGCGGTCAATTTCCACCTGGGCTTTTGATACGTTGGCCTGTGCAGCCAGTAAGCTCGATTTTGTGTTGTTCAACGACTCATTATAAGTGCGTGCATCGATTTTAAAGAGGGGCTGGCCTACTCTTACATAAGCGCCTTCATCTACAAAAATCTGGTTGAGATAGCCTTCTACCTGAGGTCTGATCTCTACGTTTACTTTACCTTCCAGTGAAGCAGGATATTCACGGAAAGTGGTTGCTGTTGTGGTAGTTACTTGCACCACTGGTAATGCTGGTGGTGGTTGCTGTGGCATTCCAGGTGTAGCAGAGCTATTAGCGCAACTATATAAAACTGTTGCAACACTGATTGCTGTTAGTAACTTTACCCAGCTGTTGTACTGTTTGATATCCAAAGGTTTCATCATACATGGTTTAATAGACATACTAAAAAAAATCTTTAAAGCAAGCAAGTCGTTATTGCATGAGGCTACAAAGCGCAGTAGCTCTCTGCGCAGGTTCACAGATGGTAGCAGTATACCGGGATCAGTTGGCGTCAGGTACGGGAAACGATTCCAGGTTTCCGGAGATAGTTATTAAGTGTTGTAGATTGCTGTATATTATTAACAGGTAGCTGGTGCCATACTGTTGGGTAATGCTAAACTTTTATCATATAACCTGCCCATTAAAATCATCCCGTAAAAGTAATGATGATTGTGACTTTCTTAATTTACCTTATTGGGGGATTAATTGTACTTTTCCCGGATTTGTCTTTGGAACAGGGCAGGCGTATTTCCAGTATGTTTTTTGAAAAAGCGGTTGAAATAGGCATCATCTTCAAAATTCAAACGTCCGGCAATTTCTTTTACCGAATGTTCACCCCAGAATAATAGCCTTTTAGCTTCCAGTATCCTTCTTTCGTCAATAATTTGTTTAGCTGTTTTACCGGTGACAGTTTTTATGAGGTCGTTCAAATGGCCAGGCGTAACATATAACATATCGGCGTATTGTGTTACCTGGGTAGAGTTTACAAAGTTTTCATCGATGAGTGATTTGAATTGACGTACGATGCGGTTTTGTGAGTAGTCCATGGTAACTACAGGGGCAGGGGCGGCTGCAATTGTTTCATTTTTACAATTAACCAGTCGGCCTGCACATATAATAAAGGCATTGAGGAGATTCTTGAGTATAAGGCCTTTTTGCGGCTTATCATCTTTAAACTCCTGGTACATGAGGTTAACGTATACAGATATCTCCTGCATTTGTTCAGCATTCATTACAGGTAATACCACCTGGCTAAACATGCATTCCCAACAGGCAAGAACACCCTGTGTTTCAGTAAGCAGAAATTCTTTGTTGAAGGAAATATGCATCATCTTGTAGTAGGAGTTACCTGTTTGCTGATGCACCTGGTCCGGAGCCAGCATTAACAATGCCGGCGCCTTTATAGTATATTTTTCAAAGTCGGTATAATGCGTTACTTCGCCTTCCAGCAAAAAGCTGATCTTGTAATCAGCATGGCGATGCGGAATGGCCATATAGGATGGTACAGAATTACCTTCGGTTTTTTTAATAATAAAATTGGTGCCTGGTATACAAGCAGCCATGTCATAAATAGGTATCAGTGCCTGGTTATTTTTCATACAATCACAACATTGGTAGCGGTTAAAAACCAACCCTACGCTGCGGGTGGATAGTAAAAATATTATAATAATGGCAAACTCTTATCGTCGAAAGTATTATTGTACCATAAAATTTTAAATGCCAAACCTTTTCAGGGGACGGATTGTTAATGCGGTTAGTTGCTATTGACCTGCTAAAGTTCAGCTAAAGAGGGGAAATACATACGAATGTTCATAAAGCATAACCCTGGCAGGGTTTGTAATTATCGTGATCAAGATACTGCATTTTGTGTAATGTTTTCTTCTGCCAGCCTGAAATCTATAACCCGCAACTGTAAGTGTTTTTCATTGTTCCATTCATTCTCATCAAGGGTAAATACAACATCCACCGGTTTTTTCGATTCAAGCAAATGGAATTTTTTAGCCATGCCAAAGCCAATCCCATTAAACAGGATGTTATCCTGCCGCAGGGAGAATTTGATATGTTGTTCTTTTACAATGCGTGAATAACCCGAGTCGGTAACATTACGCACCACAAACAAAGGCCGCATATTCTCGGGGCCGAAAGGCTCCATTTGATGAATGATATTGTAAAAGGGCTGCTTAAGGTCTTTGAAGGCCACCTCTGCATCGATGATTATTTCAGGAACCAGCAAATCAGGTGTAATGGTGGCTGCAACAACCTCTTCAAACCGGTCGCGAAAAGCTTCCACTTTATCCAGGGCCAGCGTCATTCCTGCTGCATAAAAGTGGCCCCCATATCCTAACAACAGGTCTTTACATTGGTGAATGGCTTCATATACATTAAAGCCGGCCACGCTTCTGGCCGAACCCGCCACATATTCGCCGCTTTGTGTAAGCACAATAGTAG
>JAJKIL010000317.1 GCA_021154515.1 Niastella sp.
GCTATACGCTGCCCCAAAGGCTGACTTCAAAAATAGGTGTAAATAAATTGCAGATTTTGCCCGTTTACAAATACATGCAATTTATTTACACCTATTTTTGAAGTCAGCCTTTGGGGCAGCGTATAGCCAAGCTGGATATTCTTCAATCGCGCATAGGCGCCATTAAAGATGTTAAAGTCTGATCCTTTACCGTAATTATTAATAGTAGAAGCCGTACCCGGAGCAGTTAATCTTGGCCATTTTGCATCAGGATTGGCAGGCGTCCAGTAATCGAGCTGGTGCTCAAACATCACGAATGAATAGCCGCCATGGAAGGGTTCTATGGTTTCTCCCCGCAGCGCCATATCGCGTTTTCCAACTCCCTGCCATAACATATTTAACTCAAGTCCTTTCCATTGACATACATAGTTGAACCCGAAAGTTACCCGTGGAAAGGCATGGCCCAGCACATAGCGGTCGTTATCATTGATAATGCCATCGCCATTCCGGTCCTTGTATTTCACATCCCCGGGCCTGGGCGAAAAGCCAACAGGCAGTGCGGAACTTTTAACATCGTCCTCATTCTGGAACAGGCCAGCTGTTTTATAGCCAAAGTAGCTGTACAAAGGTAACCCTACGCGAATGATTCGTTCAATTTCGTCTGACTTCTCTATCTGTTCATATCCTTCAAATTTGGTAACCTCATTCCATGAATCAGCTATATTGAGCCCAAACGAATGATTGAAATCCTTATGACGCAGGGAATAGTTAATGCTTACTTCCCAACCCTGGTTCTTCATTTCGCCCAGGTTGGCCTTGGGCACTGCACCGCCCAGCACCATTGGTGTTTGGGGCGTTAACAGAATACCTTTCGTTAGTTTATGAAAATAGTCGAAACCCACTCTTAAGCTTCCTTTCAGGAATGTACCATCTGCACCAATATTAGCGGAAGACGTGGTTTCCCATTTCAGTTCAGGGTTACCGAATGTATAACCTGTACCTGGTACCGCCACATTGTTAAATCCATATTGATTGATGTAGATATCGTATGTGGTAAGCGTTTGGTAATCGTCTATATTCTGATTGCCCAGTCTGCCATAAGTACCCCGGATCTTCAGATCGCCGATATTGTTCTTCCAGAAATCAAAAAAATGCTCTTCGGTGATGCGCCATCCCAAAGACACAGAAGGGAAAAATCCCCACCGGTTATTTTTGGCGAATTTAGAAGAACCATCGTAACGAAAGCTTCCTTCTGCATAGTACTTATCGCCATAAGCATAGCCCAGCCTTCCAAAATAAGAATAAATACTTCTCTCCGTTGTGCCGCCCACTGTATTGTAACTACTGGGGTCGATAATGGTACCGTCAATAGGAATCCCTAAAACCGGATCAACATACTTCTTTTTTATTTCCTGGCGTTTTTGTCTGTATGATTCATTGGAGAACCCTGCCAGTGCAGAAACGTTGTGCATTCCTGCAAAAGTTTTGTTGTACTCAAGCATGGCCTGTACATTCAGCAGGGTTGAATTACCACTGTAATCTTCTATGTGATAATCCTTCGAGGAGTTTTGGTTAATAGGAGTTTCGGCTCCCGATAAACTGTAAACAGGCCAGTAGAACCGTCTGATCAACCTGTTTTCCGGCCGAACATCCAGGCCAATCAATCCTTTTGCTTTCAATCCATCCAGCAGCTTCAATTCGCCATTCAAACTTCCCTGGAAATTATCGTTCGTGGTCTTTATGTATCCTCCATGCTCCAGTGCAGCTAAAGGATTGCCGCCGGTCAACACATCATTATTATAATACCGGCCAATACTATCTTTTAAGATATACGTGTTATATACCGGCAGGCGTGATGCGTCGGCGATCAGAAAGCCTTCATCGCCTTGGTAGGCATTTCCTTCGGATCTATTATACCAAAGTATAGTTGACAGTTTTAACCGGCCAATCTGGGTGGTGACATTCGAACGGAGGTTATAACGTTTCAACCCATAATCAGGCCCCTTAAAATTACTTTGCTGGTTATAATACCCAAGCGAGATCATATAACTGGTATTCGACGAACCGCCCTGGATGCTGAAGTTATAGTTTTGTTGCAGTCCATTCTTTAAAATACCCTTCAGGAAATACTCGCTATCACCTTTAGCGAATTGACGTATTTGTTCCGGTGAGTAAATTGGGTCGGCGCCTGAATTGATATAGGAATCATTTCGAAGCAATGCATTCTGATATCCTTTTAAGGGTTTAACCAGGATCTGGGGATCTTGTGAACCCACGAGGCCACTGAAACTGACTACAGGCTTCATGCCCTGTTTCCCTTTTTTAGTAGAAATGAGAATAACCCCATTGGCAGAGCGCGATCCATAAATGGCTGCGCTACCGGCATCTTTCAGGATGGAGATCTCCTCAATATCATTTGGATTGAGGTTATTCATGTCGCTGACATCATTGCTGATAACCCCGTCGATGACAAGTAATGGTGAGTTATTACCAAAAGTGCTGATACCACGCAAATTGATGTTCATCGAGTTGTTGTTCGGGTTCATGTTGCGCTGCTGAATAACCAGACTTGGCGATAATCCCTGCAATGCCTGCATTACATTGCCTACAGGCCGGCCTTCAATTTGCGCTCCCTTTACCTGGTCCACAGCACCAACCAGGTCGGCCTTTCTTTTTGTTCCATATCCTATTACCACCACCTCATTTAAATTGACCGGCATTTTGTTCAATGAAACACTAAGCATGGTTTGTTCGCCCAATACAATGGTCCTTGACTGGTACCCGATAGAGCTGAACGTAAGGCTTGTTACATCGTCCGGAACCGACAGACTAAAAACGCCATCGCCATCTGTAATGGTTCCATTGCCCTTGTTCGTTTGCACATTTACACCCGGCAGTGCATTGCCCTGTTCGTCGGTAACCTTACCCCTGATTACTTTCTGCAGCATGTCAATACCAGGCACACTGTGTTCAGACCGGGTAATCGTTTTGATCACAATGCTGTTTTTCTCCAGTTGCCAGGTGTAGGGCGTTTGCTTCAGGCAAAATTCCAGCACCTCCGTAACCGGTGTTTTGTTGAAATTTACTGTCAGCGGTTTAATATTTTCCAGCACCTCACTTTCACATAATACCGCTACGCCGGCCTGTTTTCTGATCTCCATAAAAATTCGCTCGATGGGTATGTTGCGGCCTTTGAGCGAGATGCCCTGTGCATAGCTGTTTGCATTTACCTGTAGTATAGTGGTAAACAACAGGAAGAATAGCAGCTTCATAGGAATGAGTAGTTTTTGCAGGCTTTTAATTTTGGTTGGTACAGGTTTTATACCTGAATTTAAAGTCATAGATTTACATAGTTTTTTAATTGAGTTAAGGAAACGCTTGATTGAAAATCTAAAACAGGGCCGTGGTGTTCGTAGCACTCCGGCCCTTACTATTCAGATCGTTTATTTATTTTTTTACATACACCTTTCTTCCTTCAATGGTGAAATGAACCCGACCCGTAGCTTCCAGCATTTTCAGCACATCGCTTACCTGGGAAAACCTGGATACAGTACCCCAAAACCGGGTTTCTGTAATTGCCCCCTGATATGCTATGTCTACATCGTACCAACGGGCTATTTTATTCATAACCTCTTTGATCGGTTCCCTGTTAAACATAAAATATCCTTCTTTCCAGGCCACCGCGTAACTGGTTTCTACCTCCTGCACATCCACAATTTGTTGTGCGTTTACACTGGCCTGCTGCCCCGGTTTTAACAGTAACTGCGATTGATTTCGTGTTACCTGCAAACTTCCTGTTAAAAGTGTAGTGGTTTCGTGTGCATCTTCCTGGTAGGCGCTCACATTAAAACTTGTTCCAAGATCATGTAATAATGTACCGGTGGATGTTTCTACGATAAAAGGGTTGGCCGGATCGTGTTTCACCTCAAAATAAGCCTCGCCTTCCAGTCTTACCCTTCTTTCGCCCGGCTTAAAAACAGTTGGGAAAAACAGGCGGGTCGATGCATTCAACCATACCTTCGTGCCATCAGGCAACGCTACCTGGTATTGTCCGCCTTTGGGCGTTTCCAGCATATTTATTCCGGCTGCATCATCGATCGATCGTCCATCGCTTTTTGCCACCAGTAAACCGCTTTTTTTCTCAAAACCGGTAGCCTTATCATTCATTGTAATAACACCATCGGCCACGTCTTCTAGCAGGATGGATCTTCCCCCACTCAGTTTCAACACAGCCTGGTTTTTGCCAGGAACTATGGCCTCGACTGCACGATGACCGGCTACCGTGCCGGCATTCTTAAAATGATTTTGATAAAGGAAAAAAGATACCATTGATACTACCACTATGAAAATGGCGGCCACTTTCAGGTAAAAGATAACAGGAGTGCGTGTATGAGGTATGACAGGAACCGGATGATGAAGATCCAGCCGGTTTTCGATACTTTCTTCTATGCGCCTGATCGCTTCTTTATCAACTTCCTCTCCGGCCCTGAACGCCTGTTCATACCTGTCCAGGGCTGCTGCAGCCTGCTCCTCCGGAAGTTCCTGCAGCCAGGCAAGAAAATCGGCTAATGCTGACGGGGAATGCGTTTGCTGCGCTACGTTCTTCAAAAAATCGTCAAATGTCTGTTGGTCCATATCACCCTTAAGACACGCATGTCTGGCAAAAGGACCCCTCCGCAAAAAGATTTTTAATAAAATTTATATTTTTTCATCATCGCCAAACCCTGGTAAAGAAGCTTCTTCACTACATTTTTAGAGGAGCCAACCCGGTCAGCTATCTCATCCAGGCTCAGCTCTTCACGGGTACTCATTTCAACAATGGTCCTTCGTTTAGGCGAAAGCCGGGACAGGGCTTCGTCGCCCAACCGCATCCCTTCTTTAAATGTCAATTGTTGTTCGGGCGTTTCAGTACCAATTCCGTTATAGAGGAGATTATTAATAAGCCTTTGCTCGCTTTTCTGTTTTCTTAATTCGTTGAGGAACCTGTTCTTAGCAGCTTTAAACAAATATGATCGAACCTGTTTTATGTTTACCGCTTTTACCCGGTTATCCCAGATCCTGATAAATACCTCCTGCACAATATCTTCGCATAAGGCGCCATCCTTACATAAACTTTTTACAAATGGATATAATACAGGAGTATAGCGCTGATACAACTCACGAAACGCGTGGCGGTCGCCCTCGCTTATGCGCATAAGCAGATCAATATCAGAAGTCTCCTTCATATTCGCAAATCGTTAATTTTTCATATAAGCAGCATTCAAAAGTATAATAAAAAATTAAAACCCTTCAAATCATTGAATTTGAAGGGTTCACTTATGCTAAAATTATTCAGCAACACATCACTCCGTTCTCAAACTCTTTACCGGATTTGCAATCGCCGCTTTTATTGTCTGAAAACTAACAGTAACCAACGTAATCAACAAGGCACTGGCGCCTGCTGCCACAAACACCCACCACGATAAGGTCGTACGATAACTATAATTCTGTAACCAGTTATGCGTAAAATACCAGGACACTGGCAGTGATACCAGGAATGAAATAATTACCAGCACCAGAAATTCTTTGGATAACAAATTCCATAAATTAAATACGGAAGCGCCTAACACTTTTCTAACGCCTACTTCTTTTTTTCGTTGTTCGGCTACAAACGAGGTTAAACCAAATAAGCCAAGACATGAAATAAGGATGGCCAGACCTGCAAAGATCCCGGCCAGCTTTCCGATGCGTTCTTCATAATTAAACTTTTTGTCATAGTCCGTATCAATAAAACTATATTCAAAAGGTTGATCGGGATTATATTTCTTATATAAAGGTTCAATTCTGCGTATGGCATCCTGTGCACTTACGGCAGGATTGAGCTTTACAATATTCATATTACCTGGATAATTCAGGTACGGATAAATAACAGGCCTTACTTCGTTATAAGGCGATTCTGTCACCATGTTTTCAACCACCCCAATTACTGTCAATGGCTGTCCCCACCACGTTACCTTTTTACCGATCGGATCTTTCAGGTTCATAAACCGGATGGCTGCTTCATTCAGGATAACGCCCGAAGTGTCTGTCAAAAACTCTTTTGAAAAACCGCGCCCTTCTTTTAGTTTCCAGCCAATGGTTTTTCCATATTCAAACGAGGCAGCTATCACTCCAAAATCAATAGAGAGATTGGGATCTTTTCCCGGCCAGCTAAATCCGCTGGTACTATTAAATATAGCGGTTGTTGGACTTTCAGATTCAGCAACAGATGCTACCACCCCTGTTTGCAACAGTTCCTCTTTTATTGAATTAAAATGTTCATGAATACCAGCCCCCGCAGTAGTGATATTAATGAGATTTGCTCTTGTATAACCAACAGGCCTGTTCCTGGCAAACTGAATTTGTTTATACACAGCGATCGTTCCAATGATAAGCGATACCGAAATACTAAACTGCACCACTACAAGCACTTTCCGCGGAATTGTCGCAAAACGACCTGTTTTGAATGTTCCCTTTAAAACCTTTACAGGTTTAAAGGATGATAAATAAAAAGCCGGATAGCTTCCTGCAATTACCGCAGTAATGAAAAGGAATACCATACACAGCGCCACGAAATAAACATTAAACCAGGGTACTTTGATCTGCTTTCCGGTGATCGTATTGAAGAATGGCAGCGCACCCCACACTATTACCAGGGAAATCAATAATGCTATGGTTACCGTTATCAATGACTCGCAGAAAAACTGAAACATCAACTGTTTTCTTGGTGACCCCATTGTTTTTCTCACGCCCACTTCTTTTGCCCGTTTTTCACTTTGGGCAGTACTGAGGTTCATAAAATTGATGCAGGCCAGCAGCAGCACAAATATTCCGATGATACCGAACATCCACACATATTGAATGGCGCCGCCTGTGTTGACCCCATTTTTGAACTCGTTATACAAATGCCATTTACTCATTGGCATGAGGAATAAGGCGGGTTTCTTCTTTTGCAGCTGGGGATTTATCTTCTTCATTTTCGCATCTCTGATCCTTGCACTAACGGCCTGAATAGATGCCTGTTCGTTTAACTGAACATACAGGGTAGTAAAGTTAGGTCGCCAGGGGTCAGGCATGTCACTCAACTTATTATTGACATTGTAATAGAAATCCCAGCTTGAAATGAAATTGAGATTGGCAAAACTTGAGTTCTGCGGAAAGTCTTCATAAACACCCGCCACTTTTACAACCGGCTTTTGGTCAATTTTAATGATCTTGTTCATAGGGTCTTCATTTCCCCAAAAAGCCTTTGCTGCGGAAGCAGAAATAAGCACAGAAAGCGGATCGTTCAATGCGGAACGACTGCCTTTCAGCAGCTTTAGCGAAAATAGCTCCGGCATTTCTTTTTCAAAAAAGCCGCCCCGCTGTTTAATTTTTTTATCATCAACTGTAATCAGGTGTTCAAACACATTCGTTGCCATAACAATGTGCTTGAAATCGCTGCCATAGTTGGTGCGCAATTCATTAGCTAAAGGATAAGGAACATCCCACCACGTTTGAGTTTCACCGTTGTTGGTCAAATTTTGAATAACCTGTGCTATGCGATCATAGTGTTTAAAATTCTTATCAAAAGAAAGTTCATCGTGGATCCATAACCCGATCAGCAAGGCAACCGACATGCCGAGACATAACCCCAGGATATTGATTGCCGAATGCATGCTGCCTTTTACAAGGTTGCGCCAGGCAACAGTTATATAATTTTTAAACATATGGTATAGGTAAGGTATAAATAGCTCAACGGTTGTGCCAATTGTGAAATCCTTTCTGGGCGAATGATTTGGAAAGCCGGCAACTGAAAAGTGTTCGAAAACGAACAGTGTTCTGTTCATTGACGAACAGGATAAAAATATTCCACAGGACAATTTGGGTTTAAATTCAGCCAGGACACCTTATTCATTCAGGATCCATTAATTAGCACCCCGATTGGGTCATTAACAAAGCATTAGTTAAGCAACAGTTAAGAAGTAAATAACTTTGGGATACGAATGGCATACCTGGTTCTGTATGCCTGCACTGAAAAACACCCATTGCTAAAACTATAATTTTTAGGTTATGGCTAACCTGATCAAAGCTACCCGCTTAAAAATACAATCAGCCTCCCCGCAAGTATACTGGCGCGAGATAGTCGCAGTAGTGATCCTGTTACTCGCCATTGTTTTTTTCAGAAGTGAAAGAAAAGAATTGCTGGCCATTGTTCCCCAGATAAAACAGGCCAATGGCACCTGGCTAATGGCAGCCCTGGTAATATCAGTAGTATGCGTTCTGTTACAAAGCGGCATGTATGTAAAAACATTTGCTGCTGTGCAGCTTCGTTTAAAATGGCCGCATGCGGTATCGCTGTTCCTGAAACGTAATTTTATAAGCGTATTTCTCCCTGCCGGTGGCGTTAGTGCGCTCGCTTATTTCCCTTCGCAATTGCGTAAGCAGGGTTTTAACAGACTGCAGGTACATCAGGCCAGTGCGTTGTATGCCTTTACAGGTTTATTAACTGTATTTATAGTGGGTCTGCCTGTTGTGCTGTATACTATGTTTGGAATAAATGGTACTGCCAATGCCTGGCTGGGCTTACTGGCGCTGCTGGTAATAATTGTGCTGTTGGCCGGCCTTGTAAATACAGTAAAACAAAAGAAAGGTGTTTACCGGTGGTTCGAACGGCGGTTCCCTGATGCGTCTGCGCGGATGCATGAAATGTTGCCGGCCAATGTAAACAGATCCGGGGTAGTACAGGCCACTTGTTTATCTATTGGCGTTGAAGGCTGCGGCATCCTGCATATTTACCTGGCTATGCTGGCACTCGGCTTACCTGCTTCCCTCAGCGCATCGGCGGCGGCTTACATTATAGCGGTGCTGATGATGGTTATTTCACCGTTCCTGCGTGGATTGGGCGCCGTGGAGTTATTCATGTCATTAATACTGCAGAAATTCGGTTATTCGGCCCCGCAGGCCTTATCCATTACTATCTTGTACCGGGTGTTTGAATTCTGGTTGCCACTGGTTGGTGGCCTGGGAGCTTTTAGCTGGAAAGGCAGAAAACTATTTGCCAGAATGGCCCCGGCTGTGCTGGTGTTTATGCTGGGTATTATCAACATTCTTTCTGCCATAACCCCACCCGTACACGAACGGATGCGCCTCCTGCGCGAGTACCTGCCAATGAGCAGTATACATGCCAGTAATATGCTGGTGTTGTTTACAGGGCTTGCCCTGTTAGTAACATCCGCCTATTTACTAAAAGGGTTGCGTAATGCCTGGATCATGGCCCTTGGCCTGGCTTTCTTTTCACTGATCGGTCACCTTACCAAAGCGCTCGATTATGAAGAAGCAAGCCTGGCTGCTTTTACCATGCTATTATTAATAGTTACCAGATCGCAGTACCGCATCCAAAGCAGCAGGCAACGGATAAAAGCGGGTTTAAAAACAGCTGCCATAAGCGTGGCAGCCGTAATGTTATTTGGGTTTATCAGTTTCTATTTTATTGATAAAAGAAATTTCGGCGTTGATTTTACCTGGAAGCAATCGTTACTGCATACGTTGAACATGTTTTTGCTTATGGAGGATACAACGTTACACCCCCTTACCAGGTTTGGTAATGAATTTGTATGGCTGATACGGGCAACCGGTTTTTTAACCTGGGGCTTCCTGTTGTATTCCCTCATCAGGCCGGGACTGCACAAGCACACGGTGCCTGAAAACGCTAAGGAAAGAGTAAATAGTTTGCTGACACAGTTTGGCAGTTCGACCATGGATTATTTTAAATACTACAAAGACAAACTATATTTCTTTTCGGAGATCCATGAAGGCTTTATCGCCTATCGCATTGCCCGCGGTTTTGCCATTGTGCTGGAAGAACCGGTTTGCGCCCCTGAAAATAAGTACAGCATCTTGCGGGAATTTGACCAGCAATGCAAAAAAATGGGCTTGCATACTGCCTTTTACCGGGTGAATGAAAGCAGCATTCCCTGGTTTACCCGGCTTCGTAAAAACAGGATGATGATTGGTCAGGAAGCCATCCTGGATGTGACCCGGTTCAGTACAGAAGGAAGGGATAAAAAGTCGTTGCGAAACGGACTGAACAGTTTACAAAAGAAAGGTTTCACGGTTCACATAGAAACAGCGCCGCATGACCCCGGCATATTACAGGAACTGAAACAAGTGTCTGATGATTGGTTACAGAATTTCAACAAGGAAGAAGCCATTTTTTCACAGGGCATGTTTGATAAAAGTGAACTGGAAAAACAGGATATGGTGTTGCTAAAAGATCCGGAAGGAAAGATAAAAGCATTTCTGAACATTATACCTGACTATGCAGAAGAGGAATGTACCTACGATCTTATCCGCAAAACGGCCGATGCACCTGCCGCTGCCATGGACGCATTGATCATTAAACTCATAGAATATGCACGCGCCCATAATAAAATTTATATTAACCTGGGTATGGTGCCCATGAGCGGCATTACCCAACCTGAAAACATGGCGGAAAGAGTGGTTAAACTCGCGGCGCTTAAAATAAAACGCTTTCAGCATTACCAGGGTCTGCGCGAATTCAAGGAAAAATATGCCAGTTTTTGGGAAAACAAATACCTCGTATACGACCATGATTTCGACCTGCTGCAATTGCCGCTTGCCTTAAACGCCGTAATGAAAACAAATTGATTGTATGAGATATTGTATAGTCCTTGCCGTGTTATTTTCATTTAATCTTTCAGTGGCACAGGACAACCAGTTACCTATAAAAGCGCTCCCTGTTAACGACACCACCAAACCGCTTGTATTTTATATTACCGGCGATGGCGGGTGGACAGGCTTTTCCGATGCGTTCCTTCAATCGATCAACAAAGCCGGTTATCCGGTGCTGGCATTAAATGCCAGAAAATATTTCTGGAAAAAGAGAACACCCGCCTCCATGACAATGGAATTAAGCCAGCTCATAAATAAATACATGAGGCAATGGAAGTGCGATAGTGTTGTGCTGATAGGTTATTCTTTTGGTGCAGACGTAACGCCTTTTTTATACAATTATGCAGGCGCCCCATTTACAAAAAAAGTAAGCGATATGGTGCTGATGCTTCCTTATACTTCTACCGATTTCGAGGTGCATTTGACAGAAATGATCGGGATAGCCTCGCATGATGCCTATAGTGTGGTAAACGAAGTAAATAAAATCACCAAACCCATCTTATTTATACTGGGAACGGAAAAAGACCAGTTCCCGGTTCAAACCCTTACCAATAAAAATTATAAAGTAATAACGGAAGGCGGCGGTCATCATTTTGATGATAAAGCTGATAAAGTGGCTTCTTATGTATTAACCTATATCAAATAAGCTGGTTATGAGTTATTTACAAAGCGACAATGGGTTAAGTTAAAAACCTTCATACATTTGCCGGATTGGATCACCCATAAACCCCTGACCCTTGAAATTAGTAGATTCCCTTTTGTCCGCTTTTATCA
>JAJKIL010000318.1 GCA_021154515.1 Niastella sp.
CTTTTTTTATATAAGCGTGCTGTTTTGACCGATAACTGTGCAGGAATTTACTGAAAAGTGGAAGGATCGGTTACTGTTATCCCCACCCCCGGGGTCTCACTAACCGTTACATTGCCATTATCAAATTGTAACCCGGTAGCGATATCATCGGCCAGTAACAAGGGGCCATCCATATCCACATAATCCAGCAGGGGCGTTAAATGAGCAATAGCCGCTGAGCCTACGGTACTTTCATTCATGCTGCCCACCATTACTTTCAGGCCCAGTTCGCGGGCCTGGGTTATCATCCGGCGGGCTGGCGTAATACCGCTGCATTTGGTGAGTTTGATATTAATACCATGAAAATGACCCTGGCATTTTTGTACGTCGGATTCCAGTACACAGCTTTCGTCGGCTATTAATGGCAGTGGAGATTCGCTGTATAACCGTTTCATGCCTTCCCAATCGTCTTTGGCCAGTGGTTGTTCTACAAACTCAACGCCCAGGTCTTTGAGCGCGGGTAATTTCTCCAGGGCTTCGGTAACCGTCCAGGCGGCATTGGCATCAACGCGTAGGATGGCATCGGTATGTTTGCGTAAGGCAGTTACAATTTCTATGTCCTGATCGGTGCCCAGTTTGATCTTGTAAACGGGCCAGGGTTTTTCCTGCATCTTCGCCACCATTTTGTCGATGGTGTCTATACCGATGGTATAATCGGTTGCAGGTGCATTCTGGATATCCAATCCCCATAATTTGTACAGGGGTTGGTTGCGGATCTTCCCGTACATATCCCAGGCGGCAATATCCAGCGCGCAGACCAGGAAATTATTTTGCGGGTATAAATGATGCAGGTAATGCCAGTAGCGTTCGGGATCGGTAAAAGCGAATTTTTCGACAAACTGCTTTTTTGCCACCAGGTCGGCCACCATTTTTTCAACGGGAATATTGTAATACGTGATCGCCGGTGCTTCACCATAGCCAACCATGCCCCTGTTTTCGAGTTGAACGATCAGGGAAGGTTGATGGGTTTTGGTTCCTTTTGAAATGGTAAAAGGGTACTTGAACGGGAGATTGATTGATTGGTACGCTACTTTCATCGTGAATGGTCAATGGTGAATGGTCAATAGGTAGCTATTTTCCATTCACCATATTAATTATTATACTTTTTCAACTTGTTAACTTGTCAACCTTTTTCTTTACCTGCCAGAGTCCCGCACATATTCCTCCAACTCTTCATTAAACTCTTTCTCTTTTATTAGCTGTTCCAGCGTCAGGTGCATGCGGTACCGCCAGTAATGTTTGGGAATGGCTGGGATATTAATGCGTTCTTCCTGTGGGTTCTCCCGGCGCAGGGTTTCATTCATGCCTAACAGATCCTGCAACTGGAATGTTGCCCACATGGCGGGCGATTGCAGGTGCTGTATCACAATGGCTTTATTGATCCATGCTTCACAGGTGGCCGGCGCCTCGCCCCATTGCCCCAATACCGTGTTAAAGAACCGTTGCGTTTTTGTGCGGTCTTCTTCCCACCAACCGCGTATGGTGCTCATATCGTGTGTTGATGGGGTTACCACCGACAGATACGGCGCCTGTGCCGGATGGAAGAATTCACTATGGATGTCTTTGGGCATCCGTTGTATTTCCAGGCTCACAATACCCAGCTGTTTCATTACAACCGGTACGCATTGCGGCACCATGCCCAGGTCTTCCCCGCAAATAAGCATGTTGGTTGAACGCTTCAACGCCGGCAATTTACGTAACCCTTCCTGCATCCAAAAATGTTCCTGTCGCTGATAGAAATAATTTATATAAAGTTCCTTCAGTTTATCCTGCACATAACCTTCCAAATGACGGAATGAGGTGGTGCTTTCCATGCTGATGCGGAAATGAAATTCCCGCCCCTGCGACCCCGGCTGTTCAAACAAAATTACATTGGAAATAAGATCGTACAACCCCTGCCGCAAGTGCTGATTTTCTTCAGTGCGTTCCAGCGCATCGAAATGTATTTCCACCTGTCGCTGAGTGGCAAAATCCTGTTTCAACGTGTACTGGTTTCCGGCAGTATCCAGATAAGGATAGAACTTTTCTTTATTTGGACCAAATAGCTCCCACAACACGGTATCGTTGATGTATGGTTGACAATACCGCACGGGGTTGAACCAGATGCCGCGTTGTTCAAACTCTTCTTTATAAACAGGCAATGCGGGCACAAAATGGCCCATAATGCCCTCTACAGCGTTCATGGGGATACTCCAGATGCGGAAGAAACCAAGGATATGATCGATGCGAAAGGCGTCGAAGTAATTGCTCATTTGTACAAACCGCTTGTGCCACCAGTCAAAACCACCAGCAGCCATACGCTCCCAGTTATACGTAGGGAAGCCCCAGTTCTGCCCACGTACTGCAAAATCATCTGGCGGGGCGCCTGCCTGCATTTCCATATGATACAATTCCGGTTCAACCCATGCATCGCTGCCATAACGGTATACGCCAATGGCAATATCACCTTTCAGGATAACACCATTCTTATGCGCATAGGCGGCAGCTTCCTGTAACTGGCTATGCAAATGGTATTGCGTAAAGTAATGAATGGCTACTTCATCGTACTGTTTGCTTTTGGGAGAGGCCAGTTTTTGAATGGCTTCTTTATTGTAAATATTATTCGTCTTCCATTGGTTAAAATCAGCTGTTCCAAAGCGATCACGCAGGCTGCAGAAAACCGCATAGGGCACCAGCCAGTGTTCATTCTGGTAAAAGAACTTCGCGAAATCGGGGTCTTTTAACCACTTGTCTTTTTGCACCATGTACAATTCTTTTATGGCGGCCTGCTTTACATGCATGACGGCTTCATAATCTACCTCGGACAGCTCATTCAATTGTACCTGTTTTTTCTTGAGCGGTTTTATGAGGTCGGCAAATTCCTTCCCGGCCACTTTACTGATATTTAAGTACAGGGGGTGTAAGGCAAATGCCGAGATAGCAGCGTATGGATAAGAATCCATCCAGGTGTGGGTGGCGATTGTATCGTTCACCGGCAAGATCTGGATCATTTTCATGCCGGTTTTTACGGCCCAGTCAACCAGCAGTTTCAGATCGGTGAATTCTCCGGTGCCAAAGGAGTTTTTGCTGCGTAAACTGAATACAGGAAGCACCACGCCTGCTCCCCGCCAGGTTGCATTAGGCAATCTGACAAAGCCATCGTGCAGGATGGTGAGGGTGTTTACCAGGGCGTCGCCATGTAACCAGCGGTTCTCCCCGGTTTCGAACCGCACAAAGCTTTTGCTTTTTATATTGTAAACCCCATATTTGTATTGAATGGGGAACGATTCCTTTGGTAAATGCAGTTTTACCGCCCACCAGTTGTTTTCGCGGTGCAGTAATACCGGATCTGTCTCATCCCAATCGGCCAGGGCCCTGTTGCTGCCCAGCAGGCACACGACCTCATTTTTCTCCAGCAGCGGTGCTTTTACTTTAAAATAGTGGGTGGCATTTTTGACGGGTTTGGCTTTGGTGCGGGTTTCCTGCTCTTTAAGGAGAATTTCCTGGAAGGGATCGGTGTAGAAGGCATTTTCAAATTCGCCGGCAGGGTTCCAGTTATCCATTACCCTGATCTCCTGCATGGGCTTTTTTGAGATGTCGATCGTTTTGTGGTCATCCCACTCCTGCACCTGAAAGCCATCCATGCCTTTATAAATGTAACTGTAATGAATGACGTCAGTTTGTGGATTGTTAATGGTTACTGTGCCCGTCCACAGGTCGTGACTAAGCCAGGTTAACGGGTGCGCCTTTTCAACATCGTTATTTCCCAGCTCATCAGTGTTGCCGGTTACTAAAAGGGATTCGCCGGGCCGGGTAAAAAATCTTATATAAAAATGGATAGTCATAATAGTGTTTTTATTTACAGGTACCGGCTTTTAAAAAGGGAATAAAGCCTGATAACATGTTCATGCTCAATGTAAAAATATAGCAAGCGTTCTAAAAAATACCATTAAGGCCTTAATGGTTCGGGAAATTCAGGACAAATCAGCGAGCCACAACCGGGAGGTTTGAGGTTTGAAAGATAGTAAAAAATACACACCCATTTCCTATTTCAAAACTTTCGCACTACTTTTGCCCCAAAATTTTACCAATATGGCTAATGGTTCTTCAAAATTTTTATACTGGATCCTGTTCCTTGCATCAACAGCGGCGTTTATTCTTGCTATCGCTACGCGTTTTGAATATTTGACCCTGATCCTGCCTTTTGTTTGTACATTCTTTGTAAAGGCTTTGGATATTATCTAATTTTACGAGACTATCATATAAAAGAAATGCCACCAATTATTGGTGGCATTTCTTTTTAAATATGTGGTAGCTTTTATTTGACTGTTGCTTATTGCCCTTTTGCCGATTGACTTGCAACCTGCGTCTCGGGCTTTTCAATAAAAATGGTCTGTTTTAATTTCACGGCTACGGTTTGCTCGTGTTTTACGGCCGGTGTCCATTGCGGCATGTTCTCAAACGCTTCTATCAGGTGATCGTTGAGGTCGTCATTGCCGCCCTTAATCACATTGGCGTAGATCACTTTTCCCGTTTTATCGATCACAAACTCCACCATGGCAAAGGTTTTCTGCTGCTGGCCCAGGTATGGCGCCATGTCTTTGCTCAGTTTATCAATAAAGGCCTGGAATTTATCATTGCCACCAGGGAAAATCGGTAAGCGCTCCACTACAGTGGAGATCTCATCCTGGTTATAGGTCTTCAGCGGACGGCGTTCTTTTTTTACCACCTCTGGTTCTTTATCTTTCGGTATAATGCCATCTATCACATACTCGCCTTTCTTTGATACCATGATAACCGGCAGTTTGCGGGTTTTTTCAAAGTAAGTGTAGGCATGCTTCAACTCATCGGCCAGCGGCAGGTATTCAGGAAAATCCTTTACATACTTTTTCAGGTATTCGCCGCTGCGGGGATTGTCGAAACGTATGGGGAAAATATGCACCGGAATGAAATCCTGTCCTTCACTTTTAGCGTGTGCGGCCAGAATGTACAGTTCCTCTATCTGTTCATTATTAACGGGGATGCAACCGGTGGTAACACAGCTGCCATGGATATAAATATCGCCGCCAGGCATTAGGGAATCGCTGAGGATCCGGTCTGAGGCATTGGGGTAATTCAACCCAAGCGACAGGTGGTAATTACTTTTGGGGTTGAACTCATTGATATAATAGAAGCCCTCGGGCACCTGGTAATCGCCTGCCATACGTTTGGGGCCCAGGGAGCCTGCCATAGCGCATACCCGATAGGTTTTAAACAGGGCGAATTTATCGTTCAGGTCCTGTTTAACCCAAACTTCTATCTGGCTGTCGTATTTAAAGGAGCGAATGTAAATGTAGCGGGCAGGCCAGGCTAACTTTTTCTCCTCAAACTGCTTCATCAATGTGTCTTCCTTTTTTTTCAGCGCATCGTTAATGCGCGGGAAGCCACGTTGGTAATCGATAAAATTAATACTGGTAGCTGCAGTTTGCGCTGAAGCTGTTTTTACAAGGCTTATGGCCCCCAGTAAAAGTATATACGCGTATCTCATGAATGTTAACTGGGATAGTAACGAAAAATAGGTTATGATTATTTACTACGCTGGCGTCAATCGGTGTTAAAATTAATACAATCGGGCTACTAAAAAGCAATTTGGCTTATGCACATTGTGGAAAATACATGTTCCATTGTATCCCACCTGTTTTGTTGTTGATGCAGCTAAATGGCAGTTTAGCATCTACGATTGTTCATACTCAGGTGGTTCAACAATAAATTGTGATTAATGTTTATGCGAAAAGTAAAGATTGTTGCGCTGGAACGGGGTTTAAAAAAAATTGAAGGCCCGGAGAAAAGATGTTTGTTACCCCATCTTTTTCCAGGCCTCCAAAACAGGCAGATTCTCTCAATAATTATTATAAGTTTCCTCTCAGTTCCTGTTCCCGCTCAATGGCTTCGAACAGGGCCTTGAAGTTTCCTTTTCCAAAACTTTTGGCGCCTTTGCGCTGAATGATCTCAAAAAACAATGTGGGCCGGTCTTCAACGGGGCGGGTAAAGATCTGCAGCAGATAGCCTTCATCGTCCCGGTCAACCAGGATGCCCAGTTCTTTCAACGGCTCCAGGTCTTCGTCGATATGTCCTACCCTGTCGAGCAGTTCATCGTAATAGCTGGTAGGAATTTTCAGGAACTCAACACCACGGTCGCGTAATGTAGTAACGGTTTCCACAATGTTATTGGTTGCCAGCGCCACGTGCTGGCAGCCTTCGCCATCATAAAATTCCAGGTATTCTTCAACCTGTGATTTCTTACGGCCTTCAGCAGGCTCATTGATGGGGAATTTTACAAACCCGTTGCCATTGCTCATTACCTTACTCATAAGGGCCGAGTATTCGGTAGAAATATCATTATCGTCGAAGCTCAGGATGTTGCGGAAACCCAGCACTTCTTCGTAAAAGTTTACCCATTTATTCATTTGTCCCCAACCTACATTGCCTACGCAATGGTCAACATATTGCAAGCCGGTATCGGTTGGGTTGTATACTGTTTTCCACTCTTTAAAACCGGGCATAAAGGCGCCGGTGTAATTCTTTCTTTCTACAAACAGGTGAACGGTTTCGCCATAGGTATGAATACCGCTCAGCACTACTTCACCGTCTTTATCGGAGATCCGTTGTGGTTCCATATAAGACTTACCGCCTCTTGTTGTGGTTTGTTTCCAGGCATCAGACGCATCATCCACCCGAAGTGCCAGAACCTTTACGC
>JAJKIL010000319.1 GCA_021154515.1 Niastella sp.
TTACAGAGAGCCATACAAACAAACAGATAAGGATCGCTTTCATTAAAGTAAAGTTGTATCTAAGTTGAAAGCAAACCTAAAAGGGAAATTTGAAGACTTCCTGACTATGCAGGATAACTTTAAACGCCCGGTAATAAGTTAACCTGAAATACGTTACTTTATATTAAAACAGTCAATGCTCCTTCAGCATTGCTACAGAATTGCTAAAGATTTTTAGTTGTTAAAATCCTCTGATTTGTTTAGAAAGATATTATTGTCCATTTGTTTGATCGCGAGTTGTTTTGTGGCGTTTTCACAAGAAACTACTCCCTCTCCCGCACTCGATTCTATTCCCCGCAATTATTCACCTGAAATGGCAACTAAACCAGTTGTCACCTGGCGTTCCCTGATTATACCGGGCGCCATGATCACGTACGGGGTAGTTGCCATTAAATTTGATGGGTTCCAGGACTGGAACGAAGCGATTAAAGAGGAGATCTGGACTAAACAACCTCATCAGCTGATCCATATTGACAATTATTTACAATGGGCGCCTGCTGCAAGTACTTTTGCCCTTGGCTTTGCAGGCGTAAAAGGCAGACATAATTTTACCGACCGGGCGCTTATATTTGGCATGGCCGAATTAATTCAAAGCTCCGTAGTAGCTTCCGTAAAAAAGATCAGTGGGGAAATGAGACCTAATGGCGAGAGCAACCAGTCCTTCCCTTCAGGGCATACTTCCAATGCATTTACAGGCGCCGAATTTATGCGATTAGAATATAAAGATGTATCGCCCTGGTATGGTGTTTATGGGTATGCACTGGCCGCTTCTACTGGTATTCTGAGAATGTACAATAATAAACACTGGCTGAGCGATGTAGTGGCAGCTGCCGGTGTAGGCATATTGTCCACAGATTTCACCTACTTTATTTATCCGAAAATAAAACGGCTGTTTACTACTAAACAGCATTCAAATGCCATTATTCTTCCTACTTATAACAATGGAGCATTTGGTATTTCCCTGGTAAAACGTTTGTGAAAATAAGCTGGTCCCGGTTGAGCCAGGACCATTTTAGTTATTTAATCTTTTCCTTCACCATATAAACCAGGGGCAGGCCTACTTCATCGACACCGGTGACAGCACTGTTTTTCACAAACCCGTAACTGGCAAAAAATTCCAGGTCGGGGTTTTGTTCATACTCCCCTATCCATACTATTTGCTGCAGACCGCAAATAGAAAGACATTTTTCAAACAGGCTCTTTTTTACCTGAATGTCATCAAACTTCTTCAACACCGCGAAGTCGGCGATCCGCATGATGCTTTTGCCATTGAAGATCTCCGGTCGGCTGCCTTTAGAGGTAACGCGGGCATAACCTGCTACCTCGCCATCGGCATAAACCACCAGGAACTGGTTCGAGAGGCTATTCATGTCTACATGCAATGCCCCGGTACTAAATTTTTTCTGGATATAATCCTTCAATTGGGCCGGCGGCACTTTGCCGGTATATTTTTCCCTTGCAGTTGCTGCACTTATAAACGATAAAGTTTGTTTACATTCTTCCGTACCGATGCAGAAACTTGTTATAATTGTATTTTCCATAATTTGATCAATTAATAGGTTCGAACGCCCGGTTAACAATTTCCAGTTGCTCTGCGGCGTGTTGTTTTGAGAAACCTGTTGCCGGACTGCTTGCTTCCGGTCGCGCAATAACCTGGAGGTTGAGATCACTGTTGCGGAACTTGCGGCACAGGTAGGGCCAGGCGCCCATATTCTCCGGTTCTTCCTGCACCCAGATAAATTCTTTTGCTGTTGCGTATTTCTCTTTAACCTGTTGCATTTGCTTAAATGGGGTGGGATAAAGCTGTTCTATCCTTACTATAGCAACATCACGATGTTTATTTTCCTGCTGTCTTTGAAGCAGGTCGTAATAAACTTTTCCACTGCAAAACAATACCCGCTTTACTTCCGTGCTGGTTACATTGGTATCGTCAATCAGTTTGTGGAAATGTCCCTGGGTAAATTCACTGACCGGCGATACGCATAACGGGTGACGCAATAAACTTTTCGGAGCGAATACAATTAACGGGATGCGAAAATCGCGATGCAACTGACGACGCAAGACATGAAAGAAATTGGCTGGCGTTGTACAGTTCACCAGTTGAATATTGTTATTGGCGCACAGGTCCATAAAGCGCTCAATCCGGGCAGACGTATGTTCCGGCCCCGCTCCTTCATATCCATGTGGCAACAGCATCACCAATCCATTTCCTAATTGCCATTTAGCTTCTGCGCTTGTCACATACTGGTCTACAATTACCTGACCCGTATTTAAAAAATCACCATACTGGGCTTCCCAAACCACCAGCGCGTTTGGATTGGCCGAAGCATAGCCATATTCAAAGCCCAGCACGCCATATTCTGATAGCAGGGAGTTATAGATGTTGAACTTTTCGGTGGCGCCCACATGGTTAAGCGGCACAAATTCTTCGCCTGAGTCAATGATAGCTGCGGTTGCATGCCGGTGTGAAAAGGTACCCCGCTTTACATCTTCTCCACTTACCCGTACGGGGTAGCCTTCTTTCAACAATGAACCATAAGCCAGCAACTCTCCCATTGCCCAATCGAATACTTTTGTCTCCTGCACCATTTTTTGGCGGCCATCAAACAATTTTTCTATCTTCTTTAAAAAAGTTTTATCCTTTGGCAACGTAGTGAGCCCATTTCCTATCTCTTCAATCATTTCTGCTGACACAGCCGTATCGGGCGCTTCTTCAAGATCAGTTTCATTCGCCTTGCGCAAACCCTGCCAGGCGTTTTGGTACAAGGGCCTGGTCACCTCAATACTTTCTACCGCTTTCGCTTCATCCAAATACGATTGCAACGCAGCCTTGAAAGAAGTATCAATCTCCATAGCATACTCCTTTTGAATAGCGTTCTCTGCAAACAGCTTCTGCACATAGATCTCTTTGGGATTGGGGTGGCTATCGATCGATTTATATAACAATGGCTGGGTAAACCTCGGTTCGTCCGACTCGTTATGTCCATACTTCCGGTAGCATAAAAGATCAATAAAAACATCACCATGAAAAGTCTGCCGGTAATCGATAGCCAACCCTATTACATGACCCAAAGCTTCCACATCGTCGCCATTAACATGAAAAACCGGTGCAGAGACAATTTTTGCAAGGTCCGTACAATACGTACTGGAACGTGCATCCTTATAATCTGTTGTAAATCCAACCTGGTTGTTGATGACTATATGAATGGTGCCGCCTGTGTGATACCCATCCAGTTTTTCCATTTGTAACACTTCATATACCACACCCTGCCCGGCAATAGAAGAATCACCATGTAAAAGTATCGGCACGATCCGGGAATAGTCCCCCTTGTATTTGAAGTCTGCTTTCGAACGCGTAATGCCTTCCACCACTGCATTCACGGCTTCCAAATGGGAAGGATTGGCGCATACGCTTAGGTGTACCGGCTTTCCACTTACAGTAGTCACATCGTTGGAATAACCTAAATGATATTTTACATCGCCACTAAAAGTACTGTCATGTTGCTGGGTCTTACCCTGAAATTCTTCAAAGATCTCTTTATACGGTTTCCCCAAAATATTTGCCAGTACGTTTAACCGGCCACGGTGGCCCATGCCGATTATAAATGCTGACATACCTGTACCGGCGCCCTTTTCAATCAACAGGTCTAGCGCCGGGATCAGGGTTTCTCCGCCTTCTAAAGAAAACCGCTTTTGTCCCAGGAATTTTGTTTGCAGAAATGTTTCAAACACTACTGCCTGCGTTAATTTATTGAGTATGCGTTTTTTTTCTTCTACTGAAAAACGGGGCTTGTTCCTGACTGCTTCCATTTTATCCTGGAACCATGTATGTTTCCCGGGATTACCGGCATATTTATATTCAACCCCAATGGGCCCGCAATAAGTTTCTTCCAGCAGCTGCCGGATGTCACGTAACGTAGCTGCCCCTAAACCAATTTCTGCCCCGGCTTTGAAAACCGTGTCCAGATCAGCATCGTTCAATCCGAAAGACGCCAGGTCCTTTCCCGGTAAATGCCGCCGCCGTTCCCGTACCGGGTTTGTTTTTGCAAACAGGTGCCCTCTCATGCGATATCCATTGATGAGATTCAGCACATTGATCTCTTTAGTAAGCGTAGTATCCGTGGCTGCGGAAATAGTGGAACTATCCTCAGTAGCGCCAAAGTCAAATCCTTCAAAAAATTTCTGCCAGCCAAATTCTATCGATCCGGGATCATGCTGATACGCTTCGTAAAGCGAGTTGATGTACGCTGCATTCCCGTTATTAAGATATGTTAAGCGTTCCATGATTATTTTGTTTTAAAACAGGTATACTTTTTAGCAATTCCTGGTAATGATCAACCAGTGACTGTAATGTAAAATTGCGGTTAAGTCCACTTGGATTCGGTAACACCCAAACAATAGCACCACAAAATTTTTTCTCCTGCAATCCCCACTCAACCGTTTTTAATCCCGAGAAAGCCAGCCAGGCCGGCTTTCCCAGGAATGCTAAACGGGCAGGTTTATATTTCTCTATCTTTTGTTTAAATGACTCTATAGACGAAGCAAATTCGTCTTTTGATAATTCATCCGCCCGCACGGTTGCGCGCGCTACTGCGGTGGTTAACCCATAGCCATAAGTAAGAATAGTGGTATCGAACCGGGACTCTATCTCGTACGGTGTAAAGCCTGCCTGGTGAAGCACCCGCCAGAACCTGTTACTGCGATTGGTGAAATGATGCCCCTTCATGGCAGACGTTAATCCCGGGTTGATGCCACAAAACACCACCTTCAGGTTTTTTGAAATAATATCTGGTAACTGATTGTTCATGTTAATTTATGTATTGAATACTTCCATGTGAGCGTTGCCATAAACCTGGTAAATGCTGCCAACACTATGCCACTGGCGCACAAAGTTCCAATTAGTGGTGAAACTATTGTAGACCGGATAGCCTCAGTATTCGTCGAAATGGCTTATGTTGGTTTTGGGCGGGAATAAACCTAAACGAACTTTTTGCGGTATTCCACCGGCGTCATGCCGGCGTTCGCGCGGAAAAATTTACCAAAAACGGATTGGTCGGAGAAGCTCAGCATTTCACTTACCAGCGATACGGTAAGCGCCTTATTCTGCAATAAAACCTTTGCTTCCAGTATTATGGTGTCATCGATCCATTTTCCGGCCGACCTGCCCGTGTGTTTTTTGATGGCTGCTGACAATGACTTGGGAGTAAGATGCAACTGGCCGGCATAAAAATCGAGCTTGTGCTCCTGCATATAATGACGTCTGAGCAACTGCCTGAATTTTGTAATTAAAGGATGCGATTTTTGTAAGGCGGGCTCGTTACCGGCATGCTGGCGGTAATACCCATCGATCTCATAGATCAAAGCAAAAATGTAGGCCCTGATGATTGGCGCCTGGTGAAGATCCGTAGTGGTTTGTGTTAATTGAAACAGGTCAAATATTTTGCTGTATTTCGTCAGGAAGGGTTCTTTTAGCGGTAATGTCGGGCGCTCGCTGTTTTCAAAAAATTCGAATTTCGAAAGGAATAATGGATCCACATGGTGTTCTAATAAGAAGGTGTCTTTGAAAAAAATAACATCCATCTTCAACAGGTCGGTGCGTTTGGTGAAAAAACGGATAACTGAAGGCCCCAGTGTGATCATGGCCGGCGCATCCACATCCATCGTCGACAGTCCTACATTCAGTCTTACGCCCCCTTCTTTTATAAATACGATCGCATAACTCTCGGCCCGGTAGGGCTCGGCATAATAGGGATGTTTACCAGCTTCAACAAAAAGATATTCCTTATTGGTATCAGGCACTGAAAAGAGCCGGCTATGAGAGGAAAGCGTAAAGGTCTTTATCGCGCCCATGTGGTCAGGGTTTCATGAAACGGTAAAGATAAGCCTCCTTCGCCAATACTTGCGCCTTCGCTAAAGCTTCAGCGGCACGCGGACGGCGGCCAAAGAAAAAAGGACCGCCTACCGGAAAGCCGGGACGATCCTTTTTTTGAGAATCCGACATCCGCCAACCCGGATTTATCGGAACTGTATGTCTGCTAATCAATGAAACCTACAACTAATAGCCATTTGTTCCGAAGTCAGTCGCATTGTTGATCTGGTTCAGGAAACTGAATGGGATCGGACGAACATAATTTTTTGCCGGGTTGAAATTTGCCGCAGCTCTTTTGTTGTAAGTCTGCAACCGGCTTTCAAATGCTTTATTGCGTTTCAACAAAGCCCACCGGGTAAATTCGCCGCACAATTCACGGGCGTACTCATCAAACACATCATTCATGGTGGCCGTTGATAACTGCATGCCGGTACCCACGTTGAAGTCGCCCGGATTGCGGCAGGCGCGTTTACGCAATACATTCAGGTAATTGGCCGCAGCGGCGCCATCGCCGGAAGTATGCATCGTAGCTTCTGCAGCGATCAAATACACTTCGGCCATCCGCATGATCATAATATTACCCAGTTTCTGCTGGAAGTTACCACCCAGCCAGCCGCCATCGAAATTATGATTGAACTTTTGCATGGCAGGAAACAGCATAGCTAAACTACTTGGTGTAAGACCATTACCTGCAGCATTGGCTTTGTACGTACTGCCTGTAGGGTCTGAGGGATCGAACAGGTCATCAATATTCACTGTAACATATGCACGGGTGGCTTTATCCGCAGCTGTGAGCGGGTCTTTGCTTAAATAGGCAAAAAAACGGTCTTCGGTTGGGTCTAATGGATATGGATGCACATTGGCATTTGCTACAGTGACAAGACTTGATATAGCTCCTGTATAAACACCCCGGGGCCATATCTGTGGAATGTACTGCCAGGTAGCATTTTTAGAGGCATTCTTTGCATTCACATCTGCATAAGGATAGATCTTCTTCCCTGCAAACGCGGGATTGATCCCATATTTGGTACACATAGCTGCCGTAAGTGTAACCGTTGCATCAGTATATTTTACGTTGGCAGGCGATGGAACGCCGCTTCCGTTACTGGCAATAGCCTGAACGCCTGAATAATTGGTGAATGCCGTTTGAAAGGTGTTTTCCCAGCGCTTATCATAAGTTGCATTAAAGCAATTGATCAGGTATTTAGTGGGCGCCACGAACGCCTGGTTCAACCGTCCATAGTAGGCATTGGATGTATTGGAGTTTACGCTCCTTTTGAAAACATCGGCGGTACCGAACGCATCATCAAACTTGGGATAATAATGCAGGTACAAATTGGGTTTTGAATTGGCGGTAGACACATCGTATGAAGGACTATATGGATCGAGCCCATACGCAGTAAATAATACTTCCTGGTTATTTCTATTGTTGGCTGATGCGAATACATTGGCAAAATCAGGATACAGAGCCGCGCCATAGGTGCCCATATTGTTGATCAGACTGTCGGCACATTCTTTCGCCCGTACCCAATATGATTTTCCGCCTTCACTCAACCCTTCTCCGGCGCCCTGTGCATATACCCGGGCAAGCAGTCCCAACGCCGCTTTTTTGGTTACCCGTTGCAGGTTGTTATCTAATGGCGTTACAGGCAGATTGTTAAATGCTTCTCTTAGATCGGAAATGATCTGGGTATAGATCTCAGGAACACTATTCCGGGTTGGACTCAGATTTTTTGTAGGATCGTCTGTAGTTATCAATGGAAGCTCGCCAAACTGAGTCACCAAGACTGAATAATAATAAGCCCGCAGCAATTTGGTTTCTGCTACCAGTGTAGCGATATCGGAAGCCTTGCCGTCCTTTAAGTTGGGAGCCAGCTGAATAGTTTTATTGCAATCTTTAATAGAGCCCCAGGCATAATTCCAAACATTACCCACCAGGTTAAAACTTACGGTCAGATCCTGGTATCCTATTATTTCCTTGTAAGTAGTGCTGTTTGATGGAAATGTCCACAGATCGGTACCCACTTCAGAACAAAGTCCATAGGGCATACTGATAAGCGTTCCCCAAAGCCCGGTATAACAGTTAGATTGATACGCTTTCCAACCGTCGAATTTCGAAAGCACATCCTGCTCCGATAAAGAGATCGGGTTGTACTCATCCAGTTTACATGAGGCAACGGAAAGCGCTATAGTTAAACCAAACAGTGATTTATATATCAGTCCTTTTATATTCTTTATTTTCATATTACGCTGTTTTTAATCATTCGACAATTAGAATGTCATATTCAGGCCCACCACAATTTGTTTTGTTAACGGATACTCGAGCGAACCATTCATTTCCGGATCATACTGTTTTAACAGCGGGCTCTTTGTAACAACCAAAGGATTGGTAATAGTGCCATATACCCGGAACTTCTCGAGCGACAGTTTTTTAATCAGCTCCCTGGGCATATTGTAACCAAGCGTGATATTTTTAATTTTAAAGAAAGATCCATCCACATAGTTCAAACCGGAGAACCCTGTTAATGTTCCCGGACCTTCCAGGTAATTCATTACCGGGAAGTCGTTAGATGGATTGTTGGGAGTCCAGTAATTGAAATACTTTGGTATTGTTCTGGAAGGGCTTGCGTTGGTAGCAAATCCACTTGGCTGATACCAACCCATCATATTATAACTGATCGTTTGTCCCC
Source organism: Niastella sp. (assembly GCA_021154515.1). Taxonomy (GTDB): domain Bacteria; phylum Bacteroidota; class Bacteroidia; order Chitinophagales; family Chitinophagaceae; genus Niastella. Next base: position 8,599 of record JAJKIL010000319.1, read on the forward strand.
ATCTGAAATAAGAGTATACGCTCAATTCCCAGTTCCTGTAGCTGAAACTGTTCTGGAATCCCATTGTCCAGCTGGGATTGTTATGCCCTACGATCTGGTAATCGTTGGCGCTAACGGAATAGGTATTTTTGGCAGCGGTGAGCGCCCCATTAAATTTCTGCGCAGCAGCCAGATCAGTATAATAATAGTTGATAGCGCCGGTGGCGTCTGATTTTGAATAAACCCCTTCTGCCAAACGGGTCATACCGGGTACATCTACGTGAATGTCACCGGGACGTTTGCCAAATGCAGCTGCATCCTTTTCCTGTCCGAGCTGCCAGATACCATCCAACCTGAAATTGCGAAATGAATTTACGGGTTGACCAATGGTAAGCGAGTACTGGTTGTTATCACCGTTCGCAATATTATTGGCAACACCGCCTGTTAATGCCAGGATCTTTTCCTTGTTGTAAGAAAAAGCGATGGCTGAGGTCCAGTTAAAATCATTGGTAACTATGTTACGGGTGTTCAATGCCAGTTCTATACCTCTGTTCTGCGTTTCGCATACATTGATATTGGTTTTATATTGCTGACTGGAAGTGTATTGTCCGTAAATGATTGGCGCGGTAACACCGTAGATAACGCCTTTGGTCTTTGTGTTATACAGATCCAATGACATATCAATACGGTTGTTGAGGAACGAGGCATCCATCCCAAGATTCGTATTGTACGATTTTTCCCAGCCCAGATCGGGGTTGGTGAGGTATTGGGAGTTGCGGTAAATGGGCACCGTTACGCCACCCAACGACATAGTGTTGGATTCCAGGTTGGCCACAGAACTATAAGGATCAATTTTAGCCGTGCCGGTAACACCCCAGCCTACCCGAACTTTCAGGCTGTTCAACCAGCTTTTTGTTCCTTCCATGAACGATTCGTCAGAGATGCGCCAGCCGGCTGAAACAGCCGGGAAGTTATCCCACCGGTTATCTCTATACAATACGGAAGAACCATCGCGGCGGATAGTAGCCGAAAACAGGTATTTTCCCAGGTATGCATAGTTAAGACGTCCGATAAAACCAAGCGTTTTCGACATCGTGTATGAGGAGGTGGAGGTGGTGTTTGCATCGCCTGTAAACTTGTACCACTTGAAATTGTTCGACACGATATTACTTTGGTTCATGGTAGTATTCGTGTTCTGGTTATGGTACCAGGTAGTAATGCCGGTTACTGTAAAGGCGTGATCGCGCTTTACTTTGAAATTATAGGTTACAATGTTTTCCCATTGGTAACCAATAGCGCGGTTCTGATCAACCTGAGCTTTCGCAATATTGGCATTGGCATACGTATAGCTTACAGAACCTATCCCATCGAACCTGTATGTATTATTGAAAGTAAGGAAGGTGCTCAGTCGTGATAAATAACTTAATCCTTTTAATGGTCTGATCTCGATATAGGGATTTAAATACAATTTCAGGTTGTTATCTACATTACCATATACACCGTACTGCTGATTGAGCAACAGGTTATACACGTTATTACCCAAATTGGTATTCAGCGTTCCATCGTCATTATAGGGTTTCACCAAGGGATCGGTTACCAGCGCGTTCTCGAGTTTGTCCTGCGCTTTGTTCCGGTCTACATACGAGGCAGTCAGGTTGGCGCCTACAGAAACAAAGTTCCTCACTTTATGATCTATGCGCATGGTAGTAGAAAAGAGCTTATAATCGTCGCCCACATATTGCCCTTTTTCATTGGTATAGTTGAAAGAGATATAGCCTTTTGTTTTTTCAGTACCGCCAGAAACACCCAGGCTATAGTTTTGCGTGTGCGCACTTTTTTGCAGGAACAGCTTCGCCCAGTCGGCAAACTGACCTTGCTGGTAAAGGGCATATCGTTGGGTGCCAAAGATCTTCTCATCATCTGCAGGTGATTGCCAAAGGGCGCCGGTTGTTGTCCACTGGCTGTTTGCGGCATCCCACACATAACTGTAAGCATCCCGCTTGGTTTGCAGGTAATCCTCGCCTGTACGCATTTTTGGGGTAACAGACCAGCCATTATTACCATAATAAGTATTGAAATCGATGGCTAACTTTCCTGCTTTACCACTTTTTGTAGTGATGATAATTACCCCGTTTGAACCTGCAGAACCATACACCGCAGTAGAAGAAGCGTCTTTCAACACTTCAATAGATTCAATATCATAAGGGTTCAGGGTAGTATAATCGCCGGGCAAACCATTGATAATAAATAAAGGTGTACCGCTGGCAGTGAATGACCTGTTACCACGCAGTTGAATAGTAAGAGGGGCGCCAGGCTGGCCCGATGAACGCGTAATATCCAGACCGGCTACTCTACCCTGCAATGATTCCATTGGGTTGGGGCCGGGACGGGCAGTGATCTGATCAGGTTTTACTGTAACAACCGCACCGGTAAGATCTCTCCGTTTCTGCGTACCATAACCGATCACTACTACTTCTTCCAGTTTTGCATCGATGGGATTCAATGCAATGCTGAGCGAAGTATTTTTTTCTACGGTAACTTCCTGCTCTAAATAACCTATAATTGAGAACACAAGCACATCACCCTGGTTCGCTTCAATGCGAAACTCACCCGATGAATTGGTAGTGGTTCCCACTTTATTTTTACCCTTAATTACTATGGAAACATTTTCGAGCGGATTTCCTTTTGCATCCACAACAGTACCTGTAACAGGAACCCGCGCTTCAGGCAGATCAGGATCTATAATGGGCACTTTGCGTGACAGCACGATTGTTTTTCCCCTGATAGAATATTCAAGGGGTTGATCTTTCAGAATGAGATCCAGCACATCCTTTAACGGAAGATCGTTGGCTGTTATGGTAACCGTTTTCGTTTCATCCAGATCACGCTTGTTGTTGAATATAACATAGCCGGTTTGTTTTTCAATGGCAGAAAAAACCTGTTTCAGCGGCAGGTCTTTACCGGAGAGTGTGATGTTTTGAGCTGTTCCCTCAGCATGAGCAGAGAAAATAGCAACGGCAATAAAGAAGATAGTCAGTTTCATCGCGCGAAGCAATCTTTTGGTGATGGTTCCGTTGAACCCACCCCCACAATCAGGCAATCGATCAGCCAGGTAATGCCAGGGCATATAAAATCCGGAACCAATTGATTTTTTTTGCATAAGTTGCAAACGTTTGGTTGTTAAAAAATGAAGATTTAGCGTCTTTCGTTTTGGGCAATTAAACATCCTTCCGGAAGTGGTAACGACACTTCCGGTTTAGTTTCTTAACCCTCCTTCTGTTCGGTTATATTATGTAACGTGTGATCTTTGCATTAGCAATCGTTTAATTTGGCAGTCCTTTTCTTTCTATAATGTACTTTTCCGTAGCCGGATAAAGTAAACGTTTACATTTTAAAGACCAGCGATCTATACTTTACGCTGTCTGATAAATATTTTTCCCCTTATGATTGGATGAGCAATTTTCTTCCTTCCAGCCGGCACTTCACTCCAATCTTTTCGAGGATCCCTACTAACTCATTCAACGTTATGTCTTTGGTCATTTTCCCGTTCAATTCAACGTTAGTGGGAATACCTTTTTCATAAACCACTTCAATATCGTACCAACGTTCGAGCTGAGCCATGGCATCCTGAAAACTGATATCATTGAAATCGAACACGCCATTTTTCCAGGCCATTACTCCATCTGTCTGAACCGGGATGGGATGGGATAGTCTGAACTGGGATTGTTGGGATGATTGGGATATGGTTGCCTGTTCACCAGGTTTCAAAATAACGGATTCTTCTCTGCCCTCTACCTTGCCCGCCGAAGCTTTAGCATAGGAGGGCCGATTGCCGTCTGCCTTTATCACCTTCACCTTCCCTTCCAATAACGTAACCTTTAAAACCCTTTCATTGTCATACGCCTTCACGTTGAAATGTGTTCCCAATACTTCTATTTGCGCCTGGTTATTTACGTTTACATTAAATGGCATTTTCAGCCCTGAGCGGAGTCGAAGGGTGGCTACTTCAAAATACACTTCTCCTGTTATGGTAACCTTGCGTTCATTGCCGGTAAATGTGGTAGGATACCTGATAGAACTGGCGCTGTTCAGCCAGGCATTTGTTCCATCGGGTAGTATTACATGAAACTTACGCGCCTTGGGTGTTGACATAACATTGTACTCAACTTCTTTTCCAACGCCTTCATATACTAATGTACCGTTGACAATTTTGGCGGTGGTACCGGCTTGCATCGCCACTACCCCATTTTGTATACTATCTAATAATACCTGTGAACCATCGGCCAGGGTTAAAATGGCGCCCTCTTTCCCGGGTAAAATCTTATAAGAAGCTGCTACTTGTTGCGGCGGAGTTTTTTTGATAAGAACGTAAGTACCAACAGCTATTATCAGAAGAATAGAAGCGGCTACCCACCAGTAACGGATCTTTGGGATGCGTTTTACCTTTGCCGGTTGTGCCTTTTGTTGCTGCCAGGTTTGTTTTATTTCAAGGAATGCGCGCTGCCAGTAATCGTAGTTATAAGGCTCAATATGCCTGGACGGAACATGATCTTCCTGCGCGAGAAAATTATCGGCCTCGGCGATCAGCTCCCCGGTTTGGTCGGCATTGATGATCGCTGCTATCCGGGAATAGTCAACTCCGGTAGCATGGCCGGCCCTGGCCTTTTCCAGCAGTACAAGCAGTTCGTCTTTAAGGAATTGTTCCATCAACATTTATTGAATGAGGGAAAAATAGTACGCTACATTTCCCGCCTTATATAATATGTACCATGGGAAATGAAAACATACCTATCGCTTTTTAAAAAAACCTAAAGAATTATTAAAATGAGCAGCGCAGGTAGTAAAACACCATGCTGGGTAAGATATTCTTTGATGAATTTTACTGATCGTACGAGTGAGTTACGAACGGTTTGTACAGAAATGTTTAGTTGGTCAGCTACTTCCGCAGCCTTTAACCCGGTTTCGCGGCTTAATTGAAAAATCTTTCGGGCCTGTTCCGGCAACTGTGATGTTGCTTCCTGAATAAGCCGCGATGTCTCGTGCAGGAAAACGGTATTCTCCAGGTTGTCATCACCTTCATCAGGGTTTTGCAGTTTGAACTCGCTGTACTTTTGATTGCGTGAAACCTGCCGGGCCAGCCAGCTGTAGGAGCGGTTATAGGCAATTTTAAAGATCCAGTTCTGGGGAACATCTATTTCAGCAAGCGATTCGCGATCCATCCATAAATACAAAAACACCTCCTGGATAATATCCTTTGCCACCCCTTCCAACTTCGTCACTTTCATTACTATCGTATGCAGGCGGGGCACATACCAGTGAAACAGCGTATTAAACGCTTCTTCGTCTCCCTGGGCAACGCGCGAGAACAACTCCTTTTCAATATTTATTTGCTTACTATCCAACACTTTATCTCCCTATGACCGGTGTAAACTTACTTTAATTTTAGGATATAGGAAAAGCAGTGCCGGAACAAAGTACAGTTTTGATAAAAATAAGTGAGCCATCCGCGAGTTGGCGGATGGCTCACCTTATTAAACGTATTAAATACATCAATTAAAAATTGGGTTGCCTTATACCTGCTGCGCCGAATAATGGAACCTTTCATAAAAAGCCCGTTCCAGTTTTTCGCGGTGCATGGGATGCGCTATTTCAATCAATGCTTTGCCGCGTTGTTTTAAATTCTTTCCAAACAGGTTAACGGCGCCAAATTCGGTAACCACCCAATGAATATGTCCACGGGTTGTAACTACGCCGGCGCCCTGCTTTAAAAAAGGCACAATGCGCGACTCCCCTTTTGAAGTAACGGAAGGAAGCGCAATGATTGGTTTGCCGCCTGGCGATAACGAAGCGCCACGCATAAAGTCCATTTGTCCGCCAATACCCGAGAACTCATAAGTACCAATACTATCGGCGCATACCTGGCCGGTAAGGTCAATTTCAATCGCGCTGTTGATGGCCGTTGCTTTGGGGTTCTGACGGATTATACTGGTGTCGTTCACATACGCTATATTCATCACGCGCACCGATGGGTTGTCATGTACAAAATCATATAACTTACGGGTGCCGGCCATAAACCCGGTAACCGTGCGGCCTATATTCAATGCTTTTTTACTATTATTAATAACACCGCTTTGAATAAGTGGTATTACCCCATCAGACATCATCTCGGTATGAATGCCCAGGTCTTTATGCCCCGTAAGGTTTTGCAATACCTGGTCGGGAATACCGCCAATACCCAATTGCAAGGTAGCGCCATCTTCAACCAGCGCGGCCACGTTCCTTCCTATCTGTTTTACTGCGGCGCTGACTTTTTCAGCATAGTTATCCTCGGGCAATTCGCTTTCTTCCCAAACCATTGCATGAA
>JAJKIL010000320.1 GCA_021154515.1 Niastella sp.
AACGGTTATACAGCGAATCTCCACTGCCATTAATAGCCGACGAAAGCTGTGTACTGGAAACCGACGTACAAAAATGCAATGGTCATTTTCATGGTATTAATATTAAACTCACCAAGTGCAGCGGTATAACGCCAGCCCGCCGGATGATAACCCAGGCCCGCGAACTGGGTATGAAAGTAATGGTGGGCAGCATGAATGAAAGTACCGTAGGCTCGGCGGCCATTGCCCATTTGACTCCGTTGCTCGACTATGTGGATATGGATGGACCCTTGTTACTATCAGAAGATATTGCTACCGGGTTACAGTTTGATAATGGTAAGGTAACGGTTAGTGAGACCCCGGGGTTGGGGATAACAGTAACCGATCCTTCCACTTTTCAGTAAATTCCTGCACAGTTATCGGTCAAAACAGCACGCTTATATAAAAAAAGCGCACGCCTGTTAAATTCAGCCGTCAGGTTGAATAAAATTGCTATTTTTCCGAAGGAAGCGCAAAAGGAATTATAATGAGGCTATTCATAAAACTGTCACTAATCGCAGGTATTATCTTTTTCGCTACTATTGGCTGTAAGTCGGATAGTAATTCAAATGCCTTTCCTGTAAAAGCTGCTATAACCGGGATAGTTCAACCTGGTACCTTTTTTAACAGTGTTGAGCAGGCTTCGTTCAAATACACGCAAAACACTTTATTTAAAACCGGAAAAGTATCGGCGCCTCATCTCAATCTCACGGCAGACTCAACAATCTATTACGGGGGAAAAAAGTACCTGACCAGGTTAAAATATTACGATGTTCAAAAGAAGATCTTTGGGTTTGGCTCACTGGCTACCAGTAATACTACAGTGCTGTTATTCACTAAAGATAACCAGTTTCATACCCTGGAAGTAAAAGGAGTAGGGGCTTATGAATTTATTGGCGTTAAAGACGATAAATATTATTTTCGGCTTACCCGGCAGGATGCTGCCACCTGTTTTTCTTTAAGTTTAAATCAACCCGAAGTTCGTATCACAGAATATACAGTAGAATCTGAATAATTATCCCTTGTTCAATATGATAAAGAATAAATACCTGCCCCTGGTGCTCTTACTATGTCTGATTGCTAATTTGGGCTTTAGTCAGAACTGTTTTGAAGAAGGAATGAAACAATTTGATGCGGATAATTTTAGCAACTCAATTGAATGGTTTACCAAGGCAATTCTTAATAAACAGAAAATAGCCAGATCATTAATGATGCGGGGAGCAGCAAAGATTTATCTGGTTAAATTACAAGATGCTGTAACCGACCTGGAATCGTCGAAAAAGCTTGATCCAACTAATTCCAGGTTATATTATTATTATGCCAAGTATTATTATTTAAGCGATAGTTTAGATCTAGCAATAGCAAATTATTCCAAATGCATAGCCATTGATCCGCGGGCTGCTGACGCTTATATGGAACGGGCAGATGCCAGGGGCTTTAAACATGACCTTCAGGGGGCTTTAATCGATGCCAATAAAGGCATATCAATCGATTCGACCAAAGCATATTATTATACAGACAGAGGCTGTATCAGGACAGAATTGAAACAGTATGAGGAGGCTTTTAAAGACTTTAATAAATCTTTGAAGATCAAACCCAATCAAAGAGCATATGCCAATAGAGGAGTGGCCTGGTCGTTGACAGACCAACATCAAAAAGCAATTGAAGATTTTACAAGATCACTTGAGTTTGACCCTAATGCAGGGGAGCTCTATTATTACAGGGGTAAATCTTATAAAGCTTTGGGGAAAAAGGAAGAAGCCTACGCTGATTTGAAAAAGAGCAGCGAATTAGGGTTTACCCAGTCAGATGCTGAATTAAAAGCATTGGACTATACCCGGAACTATTATGAAGAAGCAAACAAAGAATATGATCTGGCCAATTATAGTAAATCAGTTGAATTGTTTACCCAGGCAATTCTTAATGACCAGGAAATAGCCAAATCATTAATGATGAGAGGCGCAGCCAAATTGTATCTGTATCAATTTGAGGATGCCGGAACCGATCTGGAATCGTCAAAACAGATCGACTCAACTGATCCCCAATTATATTTTTATTTTGGTAAGTATTATCGGGTAACCAGCCAAAATGATCTGGCTATTTCAAGTTATTCCAGAGTTATTGCATCAACCCCGCGGGACGCTGTCTCCTATAGCGAACGGGGCATGGCAAAAGAAGCAAAAAATGACCTTGAAGGAGCTATATCCGATCTTAATATATCTATATCAATTGATTCAACCAATGAGTTATGTTATACAGAAAGAGGCCAGGTGAGGATATTACAAAAACAGTATGAGAATGCAATTAAAGACCTGAATACATCTATAAAAATTAAACCCACGCTGAAAGCCTACGCCAAAAGAGGATGGGCCTGGTCGTTAATGAATCAACATCAGAAAGCGATTGAAGATTATACAAAATCACTTACCATCAATCCCGATGATGTAGAGGTCCACTATTACAGGGCCATTTCCTATAAAGCTTTGGAAAAAAAGACAGAAGCCTGCGCCGATCTGAAAAAGAGCAGCGAATTGGGGTATACCCAGGCAGATGCAGTGTTAAAAGAATTGAAATGTGATCAATGAGCATAACAATGGTAATTCACTAACATAAATAAACACGCCCTGCGCAAAAACAGGGCGTGTTGCCAGGAAGCATATTTGCATGTGGGTCTGTACTTCACACAGAAACTTATTACAGCTATGCTTCCCTGTGCGTGCCGACTTATTGTTTATTCCTAATAACAATAACTATTTAGCGCTGTTTTCACAGCATATATTTTTGAAATAAGTAATAACTAGTCAGAAGCTTTACCGAAAACACTGGTTGGGAGAGTGGCTATAGGTATATCACTTACCAGAAACCGAAGTTAAGGCCCTCGTTGAATATAACAAAAAAATAATCCGAAAACAATAAAAAAAGTCCCCCCGATAGCTATCGGGAGGACCAATCTCTTTGGATGGTTTCCAAAAGGATCATTGATTCTGGTCTTTCATTAGATTGGATATCGCTACAAATCTTTGCTCACTGGGTACGAAATACGGATTTACAGTTGCTGTTTCAAAGGGTTTGGTTAGTTTTTCTCTGGATTTTTGGATCTTGTCGTTTCAGGGGTTCGGTTTAGTGTTCAAAGAGTAACTGGATTCGGCTTAAAGGGTTCGATTTGGTTTTTCTCTGGATTTTTGGATTTGCTACTTCAGGGTTGCTAGAAAATCAGGCCTTAACGGGTACGGATTGGGTTGCTATTATTTGGGTCTTTTAAGGTCTACGTGCTACAGCTCAGATCTCAAGGTTCAGGGTTCAGGGTTCGGATAAGTTTGGGACTCTTTAGGGTCTACGTGTTACGGTTCAGGATTCGGTTTCGGTTTCATTTGCATTCGATTGTTATAACGATGTAAAAATACACTCCCCAACCACCCTTTTGCAAATTTTGGCCTATCTGCTTCTATCAATTGATTATTAATGCCTGAAACCAATAAGCACAACTACTTAGCATTATGTGTTAGTATAACAATAAACAAGGGGAGTACCTGCAACCAGATACCTCTTCGTGGCTATATATGTTACCATAACAATTGTTAATTCGCCGTTTACGCTAAAGGGAAATGGTGAATATTGCCAGGGGAAGGGCGTTGCTTGCATCTTTAATTAAAAATTTGTTTCTTGTTGACGTAAAGGATACTTGAAAACCCATTCCTATGTGAAACAACCAAACACCCAATAAATGAACCGTACCCTTTCCCCACAACAAAAAGATGACCTAAGACTTTCATTTACCCAGGGCAAATTTTCAGCAGAAGCAGCAATCATCAAACTCGTGAATGAAGGCTATGAACCTGATGTGGCAAAAGCTTTGATCGTAGCAGAATTTAAAAAGTATAAGAAAGAAGTGTTTAACAGGGTGATTAAACGCAGTAACAACGAGGAGACGCAAAAGGTGCTTGTCATTGCCATCATGTTGATATCCTCATTTGGACCCGTATTTGAGGTTACATCGCCACTCTGGTTAAGCGTTGCTATGGCAGCATCAGGTATAGCAGGTTATTTTTCGTTTAAGACCAAACCCATTGCCGGGGTATTAGCGAGCATTATAATGCCTGTTGTTTTTCCAATTGTCTATAACTTCTATTTTGCCGGAAGAACAAGCTATATCAAAATTGAGGTGCTGATCCCCATAATTATCTCAGCATTGCCGGCCTTACTCATCTATTACACTATATCCAAAACAGTATACGCCAACGTAGAAAACAACTAAACCAATTTACCCTATGTATATCTTCAACAAAGAAAGAAAAAGACTGGAACCAACAGAGACAAAATGTCAGTATTGTGAAACGGGACATTCCACCAGTATGGAAGACAACTATTTCATACCGATGTTTAAAGAGAATGACAGAACCAATGTAATTGTTTACCGCTCGGTAAAATACAATAAGCTTCCTGTAGGAATTCCAAGATGCAAAAGTTGCAAGTCAATACACATTCATGCTGCTGGCAGGGCAGCGCAAATTGCCTGGGGTATTGCGATAGCGGTAGTAATACTGAGCTTCGCCATCTGGGGCATTGCGGGCATCTTTGGCATTTTTGCCGGTTTTATTATTGGCTTCGGCGGTTCCGGGTGGTTACAAGCAAAACTGGCATGTGATAAAGGCATTTATCCCCCAGAGCAGGGCGCCAAACGAAACGAAGCCGTGCAGGACCTGGTAATAAATGGCTGGTCGTTAAGACAGCCAACAGCATAAGATCGCGAGGTAGGAAGTATGAAGTAGGAGGTAAGAAGAACCCGATTTTCGTACTTCTTACCTCTTACTTCGGCCTTTCCTTATTCATTTCTCTGTTTCTGATTTTTCATTCTTCCATTTCTTTCGGTCCTCACTCAACGCAGCCAGTTTATCCGGATTTCTAACAAAATAAACCCGGTGTATTTTTTCATTCCGCCATTCGAAGATCTGGCAAGTTACCAGCTGGCCATCCGCGTAATAAAACAGGGCAGGGTGATGGTTCACCATACCCTTCTCAGCCTGAATACCCTGGTAAAACTTATTATAAATACCCGCAAGAAAAGCCGAAGCACTTTCCACACCCACCAGCGGGTTCAGCGCAGCAGCCACCTTACCACCACCATCCGAAACAACCATCACATCATTGGTCAGCAGCTGTTCCAGTCTTTTAACATCCCCGCTCCGGATCACATCAATGTATTTGTCCAGGTAATCAACAGATGTTAAAGCCACTTCCTTAATTGGCTCATTATGAAGGATTGCGCGGGCCCGGCTGAGTATTTTTCTTGAGTTTTCAACGCTGATCTCCAGCACTTCGGCGATCTCCTCATGATCATAATTAAACGCTTCTTTCAATATAAAGACCGCCCGTTGTTTGGCATCCAGTTTTTCAAGCAAAATCATAAGGGAGTAGGAGAGGATATCCCTTTGGTTCAGGTTGCCATCGGCTGTTTCGGTAGCTACCGGTTCGGGCAACCAGTTACCGGGATAACCCGATCGCATCTTCTGCAATTTGTTACGCGCATTGATGGCACGGTTAATCACCGACCGGGTTAAATACGCCTTTTCATTCTGAATATCAGCATCAGTACGATTGATCATCTCTAATAAAACATCCTGTACAACATCTTTCGCATCCTCATAAGAGCCGAGGATATTATAAGCGTAGGAAGTGAGTAAAGGTCGCAGGGAATCCATATGCAAATGTAGTAAAGCATCTTTTTGGGGCATACACTCGCCCGTGGATTTTTCAAGATGGCCTATATCCTGAAAACCATAACCTGAATTCACCCGGTTTCTCTCCATAATCCCACTAAAATCAGTTACTTTTGCGGGTATTTTAAAGGAGACAATCGACTTAATGAAGAATATCCGCAATTTTTGCATTATCGCCCATATTGACCACGGTAAAAGTACCCTGGCAGACAGACTGTTACAAACTACCAACACCATCAGTGAACGCGAAATGATGGACCAGGTTCTGGATGATATGGACCTGGAAAGGGAAAAAGGGATTACCATCAAGAGCCACGCCATTCAAATTAACTATAAACATACCGATGGTCAGGAATTTATCCTGAACCTGATCGACACCCCCGGACACGTAGACTTTAGTTACGAAGTTAGCCGCGCACTGGCTGCCTGCGAAGGCGCCCTGTTGCTGGTTGACGCCACCCAGGGTATTCAGGCCCAAACCATCAGCAACCTGTACCTGGCCATAGATAACAACCTGGAGATCATCCCTGTTATCAATAAAATTGATATGGATGGCGCCATGATCGAAGAGGTAAAGGACCAGATCATTGAACTGATCGGCTGCAAACCGGAGGACATCCTGCTGGCCAGCGGACGTACAGGCATTGGTGTGGATGGCATTTTGAAAGCAATTGTGGAACGCATCCCGGCGCCTAAAGGAAATCCTGAAGAGCCCCTGCAGGCCCTGATCTTCGACAGCGTATTTAATAGCTTTCGCGGTATCATTGTGTACTTCCGGGTACTGAATGGCACCATCCGCAAAGGCGATATTGTAAGATTCGTGTCTACCGACATGGATTACGAGGCCGCTGAAGTAGGTATCCTCAAGTTGAAGATGACAGAGAAGAAAGAAGTAAGTGCAGGCGATGTAGGGTACCTCATTACCGGTATCAAGAATGCAAAAGAAGTAAAAGTGGGTGATACTATTACCCTCAAAAATAAACCTACACAGGAAATGATCAAAGGTTTCCAGGAAGTGAAACCAATGGTATTTGCCGGTATCTTTCCGGTAAATACAGATGAATTTGAAGAGTTGCGTGACTGTATGGACAAGCTCCAGTTGAATGACGCTTCCCTTACTTACGAATTGGAAACTTCCCAGGCCCTGGGCTTCGGTTTCCGATGCGGTTTCCTGGGTATGCTGCACATGGAGATCATCCAGGAAAGACTGGAGCGTGAGTTTAACCAAACTGTTATCACCACCGTTCCTAACGTGAGCTTTATTGCCTATACTACAAATGGCGAAAAGGTAATCGTGAACAACCCTACAGCATTTCCCGATCCTGTAAAAACAGACAGGATTGAAGAACCATACATCAAAGCCCAGATCATTACAAAGCCCGAGTACATCGGTAATATCATGACGCTTTGCCTGGGCAAACGCGGCATCCTGTTGAACCAAAGCTATCTGACCACAACACGCGTGGAG
>JAJKIL010000321.1 GCA_021154515.1 Niastella sp.
AAAGACCCGCCTCCAACGAGGCGGGATTTCTTGTTTTAGGGCCTGAGCGAAGTCGAAGGATCGAGGGGCGTTCTTAATCAATAACCCTTATTCTAAATAAACAAACATGGCATACTATCACGATAACACGATCATTTTTCTCAATGGCGCTTTTGTAAAAGCGGCAGAGGCAACTACTGACTATTACAGCCAGTCGCTTCATTATGGGTATGCCGTATTTGAAGGCATCAGATCGTACCAGACAGCCAGCGGCGAAACGAAGATCTTTAAGGCAACAGAGCACTACGATCGCCTGAAAAACTCAGCTGTTGCATTGAACATGCCGTACAACTGGGATACCAATGAACTGATAGAAGCCACCTATGCCCTGCTGGAAAAGAACAACCTGCAGAATGCTTATATCCGGCCAGTAGTGTACGCGCCGGCCAATATGAGCTTCAACCTCAATAACGAATCATATTTAATGATCGCTGCATGGGAAATGGGTTTGTTCCTGGGGGAGAAATTAATCCGCGTAATGACCTCTTCTTTTCAACGCCCCAACCCCAAAGGTTTTCGCATTGAAGCAAAAGCCAGCGGCCATTATGTGAATTCGATCCTCGCCAGCCAGGAAGCAAAGGCAAAAGGTTTCGATGAAGCCCTGCTGACTGATATGAATGATTTTGTAGCAGAAGGTCCGGGCGCCAATGTATTTTTTGAAAAGAACGGCAAACTGGTTACGCCGCCCACCGGTAATATTTTACCCGGGATAACCAGGGCCACTGTAATAGAAATATGTGCGGAGATGAACATTCCCGTTGAAGAGCGTTTGTTCACCACCGATGAATTAAAACAGGCGGATGCCGCATTCTTTTGCGGTACTGCGGCAGAAGTGATCGGCTGGCAATCGTTCGACGATGTGGTGTTCCCCACCAACTGGAACGATACGCTGGGGAGAAAAATTCAACTGGCATATAGAGAACGGGTAACGGAAGCGGCATTGGTAAGTGAGAAATGAAGAATCAGAAATTAAAAAGTAAATCCAATTTTAATAGTTTTTAGACAGGTACTATGGCAGAATTAAACAAATATTCAAAGACACTTACGCAGGATGAAACCCAGCCTGCCGCCCAGGCCATGTTATACGGCATTGGCTTAACTGACGAAGATCTGAAAAAAGCGCAGGTAGGTATTGCGAGCATGGGTTACGATGGCAACACCTGTAACATGCACCTGAACGACCTGGCTAAAATTGTAAAAGAAGGTGTTTGGGCGAACGACCTCGTAGGATTGATCTTTAATACCATTGGTGTGAGTGATGGTATGTCGAACGGAACCGATGGCATGCGCTATTCACTGGTTAGCCGCGATGTTATCGCCGACTCCATTGAAGCGGTTTGTGGCGCACAATATTATGATTCCTTAATTACCATTCCTGGTTGCGATAAAAATATGCCGGGTTCATTAATGGCCATGGGCCGCTTGAACCGCCCCTCCATCATGGTATATGGTGGAACCATTGCACCCGGTCACTATAAAGGACAGGACCTGAATATCGTTTCTTCATTCGAAGCGTTAGGACAAAAGATAGCGGGCAATTTGAGCGATGCAGATTTTAAAGGCATTGTAATGAACTCCTGTCCCGGCGCCGGCGCCTGTGGCGGGATGTACACGGCCAATACCATGGCATCGGCCATTGAAGCGTTGGGTATGAGCCTGCCTTATTCATCATCGAACCCTGCGCTCAGCGAAGAAAAAAGAAAAGAGTGTTATGATGCGGGTAAGGCCATCCGCCTGTTGATGGAAAAAGATATCAAGCCCTGCGATATCATGACCCGCAAAGCCTTCGAAAACGCCATCACCACCATTATGATCCTCGGTGGAAGTACCAACGCCGTACTGCACCTGATCGCCATCGCCAAGAGCGTAGACGTTTCCCTCACACAAGACGATTTTCAAACTATCAGCAATAATATCCCCATGCTGGCCGACTTTAAACCCAGCGGAAAATATTTGATGCAGGACCTGCACGAGCATGGTGGTTTGCCTTCAGTAATGAAATACCTGTTACAAAAAGGATTGCTGCATGGCGATTGCTTAACCGTAACCGGTAAAACACTGGCTGAGAACCTGGCCGGCGTTCCTGACCTCGACTTCAACAAACAAAAAATAATTCTCCCGCTCGAAACACCCATAAAAGCTACCGGTCACTTACAAATTCTGTATGGTAATCTGGCTGCAAATGGTAGTGTTGCCAAGATTACCGGTAAAGAAGGCGAACGCTTTGAAGGACCCGCCCGCGTTTTCGATGGCGAGTTTGAACTGATTGCCGGTATTCAAAGTAAAAAAGTACAGCCGGGTGACGTTGTGGTGATCCGTTATGTAGGACCCAAAGGCGGACCTGGAATGCCTGAAATGCTGAAACCAACCTCTGCCCTGATTGGCGCTGGTTTAGGTAAAAGCGTAGCCCTTATCACTGATGGCCGTTTCAGCGGTGGTACGCACGGTTTCGTGGTTGGGCACATTACACCCGAAGCGTTTGATGGCGGTGGTCTTGCCTACGTGAAAGATGGTGACATCATCGAGCTGGATGCAGTTAAGAATACCATCAATGCAAAGGTTAGTCCCGACGAATGGGCAAAACGCAAAGCGGCATGGAAACAGCCCCCATTGAAAGTGAAAAAAGGACTTCTCTATAAATATGCGAAGCAGGTAAAAGATGCTTCCGAGGGATGTGTAACTGATGAATCGGAATAACGATGCTTCCATCACACAAAAAATGAAATGGAACTAAACGACAATTGAATCACAAAAAAAAGTTTATGAGTACAATCGAAAAGACACCTGCCAAAGGAAAGACGGAAAAGAAACCAGCTGTAACAAATATCAGCGGCTCGGTCGCAGTGTTGGAAGCATTCCTGGCAGAGGGTGTCAGTACCATCTTTGGATATCCGGGAGGCGCTATCATGCCTATCTATGATGCGCTGTACGATTACCAGGAAAAACTACATCATATACTTGTGCGTCATGAGCAGGGTGCAACACATGCCGCACAGGGCTATGCGCGCTCCTCAGGTGAGGTAGGTGTCGTATTCGCCACCAGCGGTCCTGGCGCCACCAACCTGGTAACAGGGTTGGCTGATGCGATGATCGACAGCACACCGATGGTGTGTGTGACCGGACAGGTATTTGCCCATTTGCTGGGTACAGATGCCTTTCAGGAAACGGATGTGATCAATATAACCACACCGGTAACCAAATGGAATTACCAGGTAACAGATGCTACCGAAATTCCTGCCGTGCTGGCAAAAGCTTTCTACATTGCCCGCAGCGGTCGTCCCGGCCCGGTGTTGATTGATATAACCAAGAACGCACAGATACAAAAATTCGATTACGAAGGCTATACCAAATGTGACCATGTGCGCAGCTATCGCCCTGCACCCATTGTACGCAAAGAGTACATAGCAGCGGCCGCTAAACTGATCAACGAAGCAGAGAAACCTTTTGTGATCTTTGGTCAGGGGGTAATACTCGGTAAAGCTGAACAGGAGTTTTTGAAATTCATTGAGAAAGCGGGTATCCCTACAGCCTGGACTGTGATGGGATTGAGCGCCATCCCTTCCGACCATCCGCTGAACGTAGGTATGCTGGGCATGCACGGTAACTATGGCCCTAACGTACTCACCAATGAATGCGATGTATTGATCGCGATCGGGATGCGTTTCGATGACCGCGTTACCGGCCGTTTAGATAAATATGCCAAACAGGCAAAAGTAATTCACCTGGATATCGATCCGGCTGAGGTTGACAAGAACGTGAAAACAACCGTTCCGGTTTGGGGCGACTGTAAAGAAACCCTGCCCATGTTGACCGCGCTGATAGAACAAAAAGTATATCCGCAATGGTTGCAGAAGTTCAAGGATATGATGAAAGAGGAAGAAGACGCCTGTATTACGCCAGAACTGAACCCCACCACCGATGAAATGACCATGGGTGAAGTAATAAAAACCCTGAATGAATTGACTGGTGGCGATGCGATCATTGTAACCGATGTTGGCCAGCACCAGATGGTAGCCTGCCGGTATGCAAAATTCATCAAATCAAAAAGTAATATCACCGCCGGTGGTTTGGGAACCATGGGCTTTGGCTTACCTGCAGCTATAGGTGCAAAAGTAGGTGCTCCCAATAGAACTACCGTTGCTATCATTGGCGATGGTGGTTTCCAAATGACCCTTCAGGAACTGGGAACCATCATGCAAACAGAGATCGATGTAAAGATCCTGATCCTGAACAACCGGTTCCTGGGAATGGTGCGTCAGTGGCAGGAACTCTTCAACGACAAGCGCTATTCATTCGTAGATATTGCCAGTCCTGATTTTGTAACGTTGGCCAGTGCATACAAAATTCCCGGACAAAGCATTTCAAAAAGGGAAAACCTGAAAAAAGCATTGTCAGAGATGCTGAATACAAAAGGCGCTTACCTGTTGGAAGTAATGGTAGGAAAGGAGAACAACGTGTTCCCGATGGTGCCACAAGGTTGCAGCGTAGCAGAAATCCGTTTAAAATAATTAAAAAGGTAACGAATGGCTATAACAGAAAAAAATACCTGGAATACCTCGCTGTACGACAACAAACATGATTTTGTTTTCAAGTATGGTGAGTACCTGGTACAACAGCTGCTAACCCCACAGGAAGGCGAACGTATTCTGGATATAGGATGTGGTACCGGTTATTTAACCAGCCTGATCGCCGCTTCAGGCGCTATGGTTACAGGTATGGATAGTTCAATAGACATGATCGCCAAAGCGAGAAATGAATATCCGCATCTGCCCTTCAGACTGGCCTCAGTAACTGATTTCGACTTCAATGAGTCATTCGATGCCCTGTTTTCCAATGCAGTACTGCACTGGGTAACCGAAAAGGAGCAGGCCATTCAATGCATGTACAAGAACCTGCGGCCCGGCGGCCGGCTGGTGCTGGAGATGGGTGGAAAAGGGAACGTGCAACTGATCATGCGTGCCCTGAACAATGCGCTGATAGAATACGGATACCCACAGAACGCTTACCGCGACCACGAGATCTGGTACTATCCTTCCTTAAGCGAGTACACCGGTCTGTTGGAAAAACAGGGATTCAGGGTTACCTACGCGGCGCATTATAATCGCGAAACGGAGTTGAAAGATGCACAGGATGGTATCAAGGATTGGGTGCATATGTTTTGTGGTACATTACTGGAAGGTGTAGCAGAAGAAGCGAAAGAGAAGATCCTGGAAAAAACACAGGAAACATTGCGGCAAACCCAGTACAGGAACCAGAAGTGGTATGCAGATTATAAAAGGTTGCGCGTAGTAGCCATAAAAGAGAACTAAAGTACAAATTGTAATTCATCAAAAACCCTTTGGGTTATATTATGAAACAGGAATTCACCGTAACGGTATATACTGAGAACCAGATCGGCTTGCTGAACCGCATCGCCATCATGTTCTCACGCCGTAAGATCAATATCGAGAGTTTGAATACCTCTCCTTCAGAAATAGAAGGCATCCACCGCTTTACCATCGTCATCAACGAAGTGGAAGAAGTGGTGAAAAAGCTGGCGCGCCAGATAGAAAAGCAAGTGGAAGTGCTGAAAGCTTATTACAATACCAACGATGAAATTGTATGGCAGGAGCTGGCTTTGTACAAAGTACCTACCGATGAAATTGCTGAAAAAGTAAAAGTAGAACGGTTATTGCGTGAGTACGGTGCAAGGGCAGTGGTGATCAGAAAAGATTATACCGTGTTTGAAACTACCGGTCAGCGCGAAGAGATCAACAAACTCATTGCTGTACTGGAGCCCTATGGGTTGATTGAATTTGTACGTAGCGCCCGGGTGGCCATTATTAAAGCCAGCAGTGGTTTCCACAGCAAGCTGAAAGAATTCGAGAAAAAAGAACCAGGTGAAGAAGTGATCGAAAATGAATATTTAGGTAAAGGCGACCAGGTGTTTACCATGTAATATATCAGGGTGACTCACCCGCCAAGGGTAGGCCACCCTATGCATCTCTTTAAAATAAAGGACCAAAACAAAAAACCAATAACAATAAACATTCTCAACAATGGCAAAATTAAATTTCGGCGGGGTGGAAGAAAATGTAGTAACTCGTGATGAGTTCCCACTTGCCAAAGCGCAACAGGTATTGAAAAATGAAGTAGTAGCTGTGATCGGCTACGGTGTACAAGGTCCAGGCCAGGCGCTGAACCAGAAAGACAATGGTATCAATGTAATCGTAGGCCAGCGGAAAAATTCAAAAACCTGGGATAAAGCGGTGAAAGATGGTTTTGTACCCGGCGAAACATTGTTCGAAATTGAAGAAGCATTACAACGTGGTACTATCATTTGCTACCTGTTGAGCGATGCTGCCCAAATTCAATTGTGGCCTACCGTTAAAAAACATTTAACTGCTGGTAAAGCATTATATTTCTCACATGGTTTTGGTATCACCTTCAACGAGCAAACAGGCATCATTCCTCCCAAAGATGTAGACGTGTTCCTGGTAGCTCCTAAAGGCTCTGGTACTTCACTGCGTCGGATGTTCCTGCAAGGCCGTGGTTTGAACAGTAGCTACGCTATTTTCCAGGATGCTACCGGTAAAGCTAAAGAAAGAGTAGTGGCGCTGGGTATTGCAGTAGGTAGTGGTTACCTGTTTGAAACTGATTTCAAAAAAGAAGTATACAGCGACTTAACCGGCGAAAGAGGTACACTGATGGGTGCTATTCAGGGCATCTTCGCTGCTCAATACCAGGTATTGCGTAGTAAAGGTCATACCCCTTCAGAAGCATTCAACGAAACTGTTGAAGAGCTGACTCAATCACTGATGCCACTGGTTGCAGAAAATGGTATGGATTGGATGTATGCCAACTGTAGCACTACTGCTCAACGCGGTGCATTGGATTGGTGGAAGAAGTTCCGCGATGCAACATTGCCTGTATTCAACGACCTGTATGAAAGCGTTGCTACCGGTAAAGAATCTCAACGTTCAATCGACAGCAACAGCCAGGCTGACTACCGTGAGAAACTGGAAGCTGAGCTGAAAGAACTGCGTGAAAGCGAAATGTGGCAAGCTGGTAAAACAGTTCGTAGCCTTCGTCCGGAAAATCAAAAACCAGCCGAAGTTGTAGCTTAAGAGCATAGCACTGTAAAAAATTAGCCACCGTTCCGAAATTTCTGATAACTAAAACAGCGGAAAAAATTTCAAACAAAGAACGGTGGCTAATTTTTTTAATTATATCAAGTATGAGCACATTCACACAAACCAGGCCTGAATTGGAATTTCATAAAGCAGCCTTGCGGTTAAAAAAAGTGGTGAACAAAACCCCACTGATGTACAACCACAACCTGTCGAAGAAATACCAGTGCAACGTGTACCTGAAGCGGGAAGATCTGCAGGTTGTACGGTCGTACAAACTGCGGGGAGCGTATAACATGATGAGCAGTTTGCCGGCCGAAGAACTACAGCGTGGAGTGGTATGTGCCAGTGCGGGCAACCATGCACAGGGCTTTGCTTTCTCCTGCAAAAAGCTCAATGTAAAGGGGGTGGTTTTTATGCCCATTATAACACCCAGACAAAAGGTGAACCAAACCATCATGTTTGGTGAGGAGAACATCGAAATTCAACTCATTGGCGATACGTTTGATGATTGCGCCGTAGCTGCGAAACAATATACAGAGCAGCAGGGCATGACCTTTATTCCGCCGTTTGATGATTACCGCATTATTGAAGGACAGGGAACTGTAGCGGTTGAAATACTGGAAGAACAAAGTGATATTGATTATGTGTTTGTACCCGTTGGCGGCGGCGGCTTAAGTGCCGGGGTAGGATCGTACATGAAAACGTATTCACCCAAAACAAAAATTATTGGCTGTGAGCCCGAAGGCGCTCCTTCCATGTTTGAAGCATTGAAAAACGGTGCTCCTGTAACACTGAGCGAAATAGATCGCTTTGTTGATGGTGCCGCTGTTAAAAGAGTAGGGGACATCACCTTCCCTATTTGTAAAGAGGTGTTGGATGATATGCACCTGGTACCGGAAGGGAAAGCCTGTTCAACCATTTTGAAATTGTACAATGAAGATGCCATTGTAGTTGAACCGGCTGGTGCATTATCAATTGCGGCGTTGGATGATTATGCCGATGCGATAAAAGGCAAAACCGTTGTATGCATAATAAGCGGCAGCAACAATGATATTGATCGCATGCAGGAGATAAAAGAAAGAAGCCTGCAGTATGAAGGGTTGAAACATTATTTCCTGGTAAAGTTTGCACAACGGCCAGGCGCCCTGAAAGAGTTTGTGAATCATGTGCTGGGACCAAATGACGATATCACCCGGTTTGAGTATATGCAAAAAACAAACAAAGAAAGCGGCCCTGCATTAGTAGGCGTAGAGTTGAAGAAAAAAGAAGATTACGATATACTGTTGCAGAACATGCAACGTTATAACATAAACTATACAGCGTTGAATAAGAACGATACGCTGTTTGGTTATTTGGTATAAAACATATGTTATCTGTTTAAGTGGTTAGCCATTCCGATTCATCGGGATGGCTTTTTTGATAATAAAAAGCCCCCCGATATCCGGAGGGCTTTGTCATAAAGTCTGACGGATGGTCTTCTTTAGCTTGGATAATGGATTAAACGGAAGAGTTGCTATCGGTTGCTAAAGACCTTGGTCTTTTCATAGATATTGGCCGTCAATGATCTGAGGGACGGGACAAAACATACACATATTTGAGTCTACTTTGGACAAATAAAAATTGATTGTCCTCATAGAACCGGATTGGCTTTTCCTGGATATTGGCGTACTAATAGGTTAATTAAATGGTACAGGGCAATTGATATTGGATTTCTGTACACATGGTTTTCCCCGGATATTGAATACTAATAGGGATTAAAACGATACATAGATCGATATTGGATTTACTAGCCTGGTTTTTCTCGGATATCAGACACAATAGTGTTAAAAAGTGCACAAGGACTGATATTGGATAGTATGATCTTGGTCTTCCATGGATAATGGAATACTTGTCCCGACATTAAATCGGAAAAGATGTTCTAAGAAAAAAATTATGTTTGATTAATCGTTAAGGCAAAGCACTGTCAGTGATTTGTTATTGATACATGGCGATGAATGCACAAGAGAAATGAATAGCTATAGCTATGGCTGTGACACAATGGTTAGAATGTTCGTAGAGTATTTTTGTCGATATTGCCGTCAGCTGATATTGGATTTGGCGCTGCAAATTTACGTCGTTACAGCACAGCAGACAAATGTGTTTGATGAAACTTATACACATATAACCGTGCATAACAAACGATTAATAATAAACACTTAGCACACTGATGGTCGTTAGCCTTAAAGTATAATAACCATTTAACAAGTGTATGAAGGTAAAAGGCAATCATATTGTGCGTGGCTATTAATTTTAACTACAGGCTTTGTGGTTGTTTGTACTACGCCTTCTTTGATGAGTTTCCTACACTGCTCCGAAATGTTAAAATAAATACAACAGGCGGTTTAAACTGCATAACGCTTGCTATAGATAATTAGCACCCTCCAAATCCATCCTGCAGCATCCTGCCCGGTAGCCTACCGGATTGGTAAACAATAGCAAGTCATTAATTGTAATATTGTTTGATGTATGAGGCGTTTGATAGTATTGCAGGGATCATAAAAACTTACTAAATACATCCAGCTATTTTGTGAAAAAAATTGCATAAACTCCGGGCAATAAGTGGTTTTTTTCGTAATTTCAATCGCTTGCTTGCTATCTAATTAAACGATTTAAAGAGAAACTGACTTTTAATTGAATATTTTTCAAAAAACTATGCATTTCCATGGCAAGTAACCTGGGTTTATACCATCCTTCCTTTGAGCGTGATGCCTGCGGCATTGGATTCGTAGCGAACATTAAGGGGCACAAAAGTCACCAGAACATCAGCGATGCATTAACCATATTGGAAAATATGGAACATCGGGGTGCCTGCGGCTGTGAACCTAATACGGGCGATGGCGCCGGTATTATGATCCAAAATCCCCACGAGTTCTTTTTCGACGAGTGTCTGAAGCTGGGTGTTCATCTGCCAGCCTTTGGCCGCTATGGCGTTGGGGTAATATTTTTCCCCCGCGAGATCCGTTTACGTGAAGAGTGTCGCGATATCTTCAATCGCGCTGCTGAGAAATTAGGCCTGGAAATTCTGGTTTACCGAAAGGTGCCCGTAAATCCTGATGGCATTGGTCCCTCCGCATTGAGTGTAGAGCCTGAAATGGAACAGGTATTCATCGCCTGTCCCGACCACATCAACAACCCCATTGACTTTGAACGCAAATTATTTGTGCTGCGCAACTACGCCAGCCATACTATAAACAATACGGTTAAGAAAGACGCGATCGGTTTTTACATCGCATCGCTTTCTTACAAAACCGTTGTATACAAGGGACAGTTAACCAGTAACCAGGTTCGTGGTTATTTCAACGATCTTAGCAATAAGAGAATGGTTTCTGCCTTTGGTCTGGTTCACTCCCGCTTTGCCACCAACACTTTCCCCAGCTGGAAACTGGCGCAACCTTTTCGCTACAT